>JAQWYU010000196.1 GCA_029253805.1 Flavobacteriaceae bacterium
TTGAGGAGCCTGCCGAAAAAACTGTCATCATCCTAGTTACTGAAAACGAGGAACAATTAATGGCGACCATCCGATCTCGATGTCAGTCGATGCATTTAAGACCCCTTTCAGAAAAATCAATCATGAACAGCTTAATTAGAAGCCTAAACACGGAGGAAAGTTTGGCGCAGAACATCGCTTACCAGTCCGATGGGAGTTACAGGAAAGCATTAGACTTATTAAAGCAGGGGTCTGAAGATATGCGGTTTGAAGCATGGTTCATTGCTTGGGTTCGAACAGCCTTTCAAGCCAAAAGCAACAAACAGTCTATTAATAATCTCATGGCATGGAGCCTTGAAATATCTAAAGCAGGGAGGGAAATTCAAAAACAATTTTTGGATTATAGTCTGAAATTTTTCAGACAAGCCATGCTGTATAATTATGGAGCTAAAAGCCTTGTTTTAATTAAACTTAATGATAAAAGTTTTAAGATAGAGAATTTTGCTCCATACATAGGCGCTTCAAATATTTCAAAGATCTCTAATGAAATTGAGCTAGCTAACTATCACATAGAGCGAAATGGTAATGCAAAAATTATTCTAACTGACCTTTCTATTAAATTAACACGTTTGCTACACTTAAAATAGTTCTAATTCTTAGTGTATGAGTCGTTTAGCTCCTTGAGTATTTCTTGTGTAAGATCCGAATCATCCTCTCCGTATAAAACACTTCCCGCTTCATTGCTACCCAATATATAATTGAAGTTGTTTGACCTTCCATAATCTTTGACAAACTCAATAACTTTATTAACAATAGAGTCGTTCAATGTTTGGCTTTCTTGCGCAATTGATTGCTGCTCTAACTGAACCTTCTGTTGAAGTATTTGCTCTTTTTGTTGAAGCTCTTGAGAAAGTTTCTGAATTGATGACTGTGACATGTTTCTAGCTTTCAGTTCAGCTTCTTTGATTTCTAACTCAAAAGCAGAACGAAGGCTATCTGTACGGGTTTTGAATGCAGTAATTTTAAGCTGAAGCTTGGCTTCTACGTCGACGCGCTCTTGAAATTCGTTTATGAGCACTACATTATCGACAAATCCAATTTTTTGCTGCTGACAAGCAGTAATTGTAATCATTATAAAAAAACAGAGGGCTAAATTTTTCATAGATATTAATTTTAAATTTTTACAAAAGTAAAAAAAACCAACGGAATTTCTTAAAATTTTATAAACGAGTTGTGCTATAAGAAAAACCTATAGCTGGATAAATATTTAATCGTTTTAGACTATTAAAAACATTTCCCGTAAACGACGCCTACTGCCGGAAAACATATTTGTCAATAAACCACGTGCTTAAGCTAGTAATAAGCTCTTAAAACTCATTAAAACACTAATCTGTATTTTTTAGGACATAAATCAATGAAGAATACTCACCCGTGCGAGACGCCTTAAGATTTGAAAGAAGCCCCGTCCACAAACTGCTCATAACTTTGTGAGACCCTGATTTGTATTTATTAGACAGCATGCTAACGTAATAAGAGTCCATTTTCATAGGATGGATTGACTCTAACGACATTTGGAATTTAGAAAAAACTTTAGCTATAGAGTCTTGAGAAAAATGCCATAAATGCCTAGGCACATCGTATGCAGCCCAGAAGCTCTTAAAGTAGCTTGAATCATAGCTTTTATAATTAGGTACAGCTACAACAATACGCCCGTTAGGTTTTAGGAGCTTCCTAAAAACATCGATGCTTTCCAGTAAATTTGGAAGGTGCTCTAAAGCGTGCCAAAGAGTAATAACGTCAAAAGAACACTCAGAAAAATGACTTAATGCATCATTATCAAAAACTAAGGATTCTCCTTTTGAATTTGCTATTTTTCTAGCTGATGAGTTGGGCTCAATCCCAGTGGCGTCCCAACCAGCGAGATTTGCAGATCTTATAAAATGCCCTGTACCCGCTCCAACGTCCAATAACTTTGCCGATTTGGCCTTAAACGGACCTAAAAGTCTTATTTTTTTCTTTAACGAGAAATACCTAACAACGTGATACATAACGTCTACAAAAGAACTTAGCTGGTTGTTGTGAGAAATATAGCCAGTATTCGGATAGTACGCTTTAAGGTCTAGATTACTAGGTTTAGGATCAGTGTATAAAAAGCCATAAGAGGGCTCTACCAAAAGTTTAAAAGACTCTCCGCTAACAGCGTAGTCTTTGAGGTCTATGTGTGTTTTGTTTGTTTTCATATCATGTTCCACGTGAAACGTTTAAACCAACTCAACGCCCCATATAAACTAATAACACCGAAATATCGTTGGGCGACACGCCGCTGATCCTTGATGCCTGAGCTACAGTTACGGGTTGGACTTTTTTAAGTTTTTCTCGCGCTTCGTAGCTCATAGATTTAATCTTTGAGTAATCAAAATCTAATGGTATCTTAACGTATTCTAGACGAGTAAGCTTGTCAGCGTTACTTTTTTCCTTAGCGATATAGCCAGAGTACTTTATTTGTATTTCTGCCTGTTCAATTACTTCTCTATCTAAATTGTTTTTACTAATATAATCTTTGACCGCATTAAACTTACGAACATCTTCTATACCAATATTGGGCCTTGAGAATATTTTAAACATTTTATCAGATTGCCGAATTAGAGCCGAATCTTTACTTTCTAAAACAGGGTTAGCCTCCTCTGGCTTAACGCTTTGTGCTCTAAAGAAGCCCACAAAAGCTTCAGCTTTAGAAAGTTTTTCCTCCATGCGATTAAGCCTTTTATCACTAGCAATACCAAGAGCGTGACCTTTTGGTGTTAACCTAATGTCAGCATTGTCTTGTCTTAAAAGTGTGCGATACTCTGCCCTAGAGGTAAACATACGGTATGGTTCATCAGTACCCTTTGTAATTAAGTCATCTATTAAAACTCCAATGTATGCTTCGTTTCTTTTTAATATGAAAGGGTCTTTTTCTTGTACTTTACGGCTGGCATTTATCCCGGCCATTAAACCCTGAGAAGCCGCTTCCTCGTAACCGGTTGTACCATTAATTTGTCCTGCAAAAAACAAGCCGCTAACAAGCTTTGTTTCTAAGGAGTGCGTGAGTTGAGTAGGGGGGAAATAGTCATATTCAATGGCATAGCCAGGTCGAAAAAACTTGACCTTTTCAAAGCCTTTAACGGCTCGTAAAGCCTTGAACTGAACGTCCTCAGGAAGTGAAGTAGAAAACCCGTTTATATAATACTCTACAGTATTCCAGCCCTCTGGCTCTACAAATATTTGATGGCGGTCTTTGTCAACAAAACGGTTTATTTTATCTTCAATTGAAGGACAATAGCGCGGGCCCTGGCTTTGTATGCGACCATTAAACATGGGAGATCGGTCAAAACCTTCCTTAAGTAAATCATGGACCTCTGGGCTTGTGTATGACATATGGCATGAGCGCTGGACTTTCAGGGGTGTAGTAAGATCAGAATATGAAAACTTTTCGGGAACGACATCTCCTGGCTGTTCAATCATTTTAGAAAAATCAAGAGATCTTCCATCTACTCTTGGAGGGGTTCCTGTCTTCATCCGACCTGACTCAAAGCCTAGATTTATAAGCTGTTCGGTTATTCCTGTTGCGGCTCGTTCTCCTGCGCGACCTCCTCCAAAGTTTTTGTCTCCAATATGAATAAGACCGTTAAGGAAAGTTCCGTTAGTTAAAACTACGGACCTTGACCTAATCTCAACCCCAAGTGAAGTTTTTACACCAGTAATAACACCGGAATTTACCACAAGCCCCGTAACCATTTCTTGATAAAAGTCCAAGTTCTTTGTTTGCTCTAAAAGGACCCTCCAATCCTCTGCGAAACGCATCCGATCACTCTGGACCCGAGGGCTCCACATTGCGGGGCCCTTAGACTTGTTAAGCATTTTGAACTGAATGGCCGAAGTGTCACTTACTATTCCGCTATAGCCGCCCAAAGCATCTATCTCGCGCACAATTTGACCCTTGGCGATTCCGCCCATAGCGGGATTGCAAGACATTTGTGCTATGTTTTGCAAATTCATAGTGACAAGTAGGGTCTGGCTTCCCATGTTGGCCGCGGCGGCGGCGGCCTCACTTCCTGCGTGACCACCTCCAACTACAATAACGTCGTATATTTTATCAAACATTTATGGCTTATTTGTTGTTCCACGTGGAACGTGTCTATGTCATTATCGATTTCAATTGCAAATATAGGAATTTAAGAAGGCATATCATTGAGTTGATTGAGGTAGAAGTCTTCTTTTGTCCTCATCAGCGAGGACTCTAGATCAGTCTTGTCATTGTAGCCACAAAAATGAAGAACACCATGAGCCATAACCCTTAAAAGTTCAGTTTCGAAAGCTTGGCTAAACTCCACAGCATTATCTTCAACGCGATCAATAGAGATGTATATCTCTCCGTGAATCTCATTGTTGAGAGAATAGTTAAAACCTATAACATCGGTGAGAGTATCGTGGTTTAAAAACTCAACATTTAATTTAAAAAGATATTTGTCGTCACAAAAAACAACAGAAACCTCTCCTTCTGAATAGCCTTCTTGAGAAATAATTGAACCCAACCAGGCGCCCGTAAGTTGTGAGTTTGATAATTCAAATGAGGTTTCTGCACTAAAACTAATCATCGCTTGTCTTAAAATATTCTTGAACTTTTTTCATTAAATTCTTACGCAAAGGTAAACTTTGTCTGTCTAATATTTCAATTACATTGAAATATTGTTTAACTGTCTCAGGGCTTGGTGAGGGCTGGTCCGAAATGGAGCTTTTACTTGTTTCTGATTCTCTCTTGGTGTCCTCCCCTTGCTG
>JAQWYU010000197.1 GCA_029253805.1 Flavobacteriaceae bacterium
AGTACCCATATTGTCCTCGAGCAAATAGCGCCAACGAGCGTTGTGCGTTCTGTCCCCGACTCCAACCGCCAAAAATCTTTAAACCTCCATCAAATTCAGATTCAACTTCATTTGTTTCATTGTTGTAATATGAGATATGAACAGGTCGTTCCCAGTCCTCCCAAAAGTTAGCTCCAAAATAAGGCACCCAAGTATCATAAGTGCCATCTTCTCCAAACACATATATACCCGTTTCTTCATCAAACAAATTTTCAGGATCTGTAGTTAAAAAAATAGTATTTATGTCTGGTACATCATCAAAAACATATGATTTACTAAATATAGAGGAGGGAAGATAGTTAGTTTGAAAAATCTTAGCTCTAATGATAGCATTTTCACTAATCTGAATTGGGGATGAATAGATCAAACTTGTTTCATTTGGATTGGTAGCATCAGTTGTGTATCTTATAACTTGCTCGCTAGAATTTCCTGAAAGTGATAAGCTTATTGATTCATTTAAAAACCCCCCATCGTGTGAAAAGATGACAGATTCATTAACAGCCCCTGTGTAGTAGTTATTGGAGTTTTGATTGCCAGGTGTGGTTTCTGAGAAAACAACTAGATCAATATTATTTGCATTAATTCCTAAAGATGTATCTGGAGGTAAGTTTTCAACAGTAATCTGGTCTATTATTTCACCAGATGAATCACTCAAAGTAATAGTTTCTAAATTTGAAGATATCTTAAAGTCAGTATGCAGGTTACTTGATCTTAGCTGCAATATTTCGGGAGGAGTTGTTCCGAGCTCATTTGGATTTGAAAAAATAGCTGATAAAAACGGAATTAAAGTAAAGTCGGATGATGTATTACTAATGTTGTGTCCTTGAATCGTTAAAATATTTTCACCTTCAACTAATAAAGTACTAAAATCAGAAATTATAAAACGCTCAGGAAATCCTCCATTGTACATTAGGGCTTCATGATCTTGAATTGTTCCAGAATTATATGAAGGAGGGCTTCCACTGATATTCGCTCTAGCTATCTCAACTCCATTTATGTAGGCTACAAATGCATCATCATAATCAATATCTAATATGAGTGAATTTAAGTTTTGTAAATCAGAAATGTTAAAAGGCTTTCGCAAGTAAACAGAAAGAGTTCCTTCGGGAATTATAGTTTCATCATCACCATCATTGTACCCAAACCCAGAGCCCCCTTGTGACCAATTAGAGTCATCATAATTCAAATTTTTCCAATTGGGGTTTGGTTCAGATGAAGGGATCAAATATTGAAAAATATCTCCTTGATCAATTAGAGTTGTAGCAAAAGATATATTAGGTCTGTTTTTTGATGAGGCCCATAATAATAAATAACTTTCTGGGGCTAAGGATATGTTAGGAAATATCCAATTGTCAAGTTCTAAAACGTTGTCAGATAAGCCCCAATTATGTATCGAGATAGCTTGAGTTCCAAAATTGTGTAGCTCTATCCAATCCGGAGTATCACCATCTTCATCGAAATACACCGAATTTGAAGAGCTCACTTCATTTATTCTAATAGACTGAGCATTACCTCTAGCCATTAAAAAAGTAGATACAATTATTATAAATAGAAATTTATTAATCATTTTTATATTTTATTGGATATAGTATTTTTTAGTGAAACAGGTTGAATTGTATTACAATAACCCATTTTCTACAAATATAATTAATCTGGAATTATAAATTTCATTTCTTTAGTAATTGGGTTGTATAGCTTAATATCAATTATTAGTATGGTTGTTTTCGATACAATCCGATATTTAGCTGTTCTTGTAATTCGTTAAATGCATTCTATTTTTTATGTTATATTTGGAAATATTTAATTTTTAGTTAATATTTTAATTGTTGCATAGAAACTTTTTAATATGAGGTTTGCATTTTTTATTTCAATTTTATTCAGCTTTCTGAACATTAATGCCCAAGAGCACCCTCCTTTAATGGCTTATGCACCTGAGTTATACGGCGCAGAAAATCAAAACTGGGGAATTTCTCAGACCTCCGATCAAACAATGTATTTTGCCAATAATTCTGGCCTGCTCGAGTTTAACGGAGTAAATTGGAGTTTATATCCTGTTCCTGACAATTCTATAGTAAGGTCTGTAAAGTCTGTTGGAAATGACATATATTCCGGAAGTTACATGGATTTTGGGGTTTGGAAAAAAAACAATAAAAATATTTTAGAGTATACCTCACTGCCCAATAAGTTAGGTATTGAGCTAAAGGATGAAGAACAATTTTGGAAAATAGTTAAGCTAGACGATTGGTTGGTTTTTCAGTCCTATTCAAGAATTTATCTAGTCAACATTGATACAAACGAATATTCGTTTATTGAGTCTGATGATGATATTACAAATATTTTTGTAGTAGACGGAGTTTTGTTTTTTAATAAAAAAAATAAGGGTTTATTCAAATTCAATAATGGATCAACAGAACTTTTTCTTGATGACTCTAGAATTGTAAAAAATAAGCTTGTTGGAATGTTTGAGTTCAATGGAAAACTACTCTTATTGACTGAATCAAATGGTTTTTATTTTCTGGAAAATGATAAGTTATCTAATTGGCCTGTAGATACTAAGATAGATTTAAGTTCTTTAAGGATATACAGTACAACAAAGTTAACAGATAACAGCATAGTGCTTGGCACAGTTTCTAAAGGCTATTTTCAGCTCACTTCCGATGGACAATTGAAATATGATTTAAACTTTGAAAATGGGCTTAGTAATAATACTATTTTATCAGTTTTTGAAGATCAGCAAAATAATTTGTGGCTTGGACTAGACATTGGTATAAGCTTCATTAATTTGTCGACTCAATTTACTGTTTATAATGACACTAAAGGCACCATTGGCACCGTTTATTCTTCTTTGGTTTACAAAGATTATTTGTTTTTAGGAACTAATCAAGGTCTTTTTTATAAACTCAGAGAATCTGATGAAAATTTTATGTTTGTTGAGGGAACTAATGGCCAAGTTTGGAGTCTCAAAGAAATTGACGGTCTATTATTTTGTGGGCATGATTCGGGCACTTTTGTAATCAAAAATAATGAAATACAGCAAACAATTTCTGATTTACCTGGGACATGGGATTTCAAAATTTTAGAAAACAATCCCTCTTTAATTCTACAAGGCAATTACTCTGGATTAAGCATTTTAGAAAAAAAATCAGGAAAATGGAATTTTAGAAATAAAGTTAAGGGCTTTGATTTATCAACAAGATTTTACGAACAAACAGATGGAAAAGTTTTTGTTAATCACGAACTAAGAGGTCTTTATGAGCTCACTCTTTCAGAAGATCTATTTTCTTTTTCTACAGTATCAAATATATCTTCTTCTGTTAAGAAGGGTATGGGTTCAAGTATACTAAATTTCTCTAACAAACTATTTTACTTTTCTTCTTTTGGAGTTTCTAAATATGATGATAATAATGATGTTTTTAATTCAGTAGATTCTTTTACGGAACTTCTTAATAGCTTTTCTTCTAGGTCAACATTAATGGATGTGAAGGGCTCTGATGGTTTAAAATGGTGTTTCGCAAATGAAAATATTTTATTGCTTAGCCCGGGAAGTATAACAGAAATCCCAAAAACTGAAATTATACCCGTTTCCCTTTCTAATTTTAAAAAAGTAGTTAGTGGATTTGAAAATTTAACCAAAATAGGTTCAGATGAGTATCTTTTGGGTTCTTCAAATGGATATTTTGTTTTTAATTCGAGCATAACCAAACCAAACCGCCTACACAAGATAAAATTAAATTCTGTTGAAGCCAGTAAAATTAACCAAGAGAAACTCAGATTAGCTTTAGACTCAAACAATATTTTAGACTCTGAATCAAATAGCTTATATTTTAATTATTCTATCCCTCACTATCATAATATTGTCAAGAAAAAATACTCTTATAAGCTTGAAGGTTGGTCGTCTGAGTGGTCAAACTGGTCTGAAGAGAGTTCACAAGTTTTTGAGAATTTACCCTATGGTGAATATCGATTTATTGTCAAAGGTAAGATTGGAGTCACAGAAACAGTTAACAGTGCCGACTTTTCTTTCAAAATTAAAAGGCCATGGTTTTTTTCTAATTTTGCAATTCTATTTTATGTAATTATGTTGGCCTTGTTGTGGATTGTTATCCACAACAGTTATAAAATTTATTACAATAAGCAGCAACTTAAAGTACTTAAGAAATCCGAGGAGGATATTGCACTTAGAGAACTAGAGTCTTCACAAAAGCTCATGAAGTTAAATAACGAAAAGCTAAAATTAGATATTGAGAGCAAAAATAGAGAGCTGGCAATTTCTACGATGAGTTTAATTAAAAAGAATGAGTTCCTGAATGATATTAAAAATGAGCTAAAGGATAAAGAAGGAGTTCAGGATTTAAAGAAAGTTATCAAAATAATAGACAAGAACCTTAACAATACAGACGACTGGAAGCTTTTTGAAGAAGCCTTCAACAATGCAGACAAAGACTTTCTTAAACATATAAAATCTCTTCACCCAAATCTTACTCCAAACGACCTAAGGCTTTGTGCTTATCTAAGACTCAATTTAACTTCAAAGGAAATAGCGCCATTACTAAATATTTCCTACAGAAGCGTAGAGGTTAAGCGATATCGTTTGCGAAAAAAGATAGATTTACCTCACGAATCTAGCTTGACAAGTTACATTCTTGAACTTTAGAAGCACTACAACACAAGTATACAACCATACAATAGCTATACATTTTGTTTATTAGTCTGTTTAACAGAAAAAAATGAAACAATTAAAAATCGTCATTTTTAATCTTAAAAAATGAGATTCTGATAAATTTAAGGCATTGTTTTTGCTATGTATGTTTTTTGTAATATAAATATTGATACTATTATCAACAACTTAACTTAGATTTAACAAAAATTTAATTAAACTGATATTTATGAAAAAAGTATTTTTTACTTTGCTGCTGAGTCTAGCTTTTGCCTACAATGCATCCGCACAGAACATCACGGTAAATGGAACAGTAAAGTCCAGCGTCGATGGCTTACCCTTGATTGGTGTTAACATCATCGTTAAGAACACAAGCTCAGGTGCTGTGTCGGATTTCGATGGTAATTTTACCATATCAAATGTTCAATCTGACGCAACTTTGGTCTTTACATATGTTGGGTTTGAAACATTAGAACTTTTGGCCTCTTCTCAAATGAATGTTGAGTTAGCTGAAGACAGCGAGTCTTTGGATGAAGTTGTTTTGATTGGTTATGGATCTAAAAGTAGAAAGGATCTTACAGGATCTGTGTCTATAGTAGGTTCTGAAACAATCGAAAAGTTAAAGCCAGTAGATGTCTCTCAAGCTCTTCAGGGAACCACAACAGGTGTTTCTGTTTCTACTCAGTCTGGATCTCCAGGAAGTGGATTTCGATTTTTAATTAGAGGAGTCAGCAGTAATACTGATAATGACCCGTTGTTGGTTGTTGATGGATACATTACTTCGTCCTTTAACAGTTTAAATCCGGATGATATTGAAAATATTACAGTTTTAAAAGATGCGCAGGCTGCTATATACGGAGTTGAAGGAGCTAACGGAGTAATTTTAGTAACAACTAAAAAGGGAAAGAAAAACTCTGCTCCAACAGTGTCTTACAATACATACGCTGGAATACAGGAAACAACAAAAAAATTATCTCTTTTAAATGCCAGTGAATATGCGGCCTTAGTAAACGAAAGTTATGCAAACAATGGTCAAGCACTTCCTTATAACAATATTGCTGGTCCAGCTTATGGTACAGATTGGCAAGATGAGTTATTTGATCAAGCATTAATGACAAACCATAATGTTAGTCTTTCTGGTGGTACAGAGAATGTAACTTACTACTTGGGTGCAACACGTTTGGATCAAGACGGAATCATTGCAAGTGATAAATCAAACTATGTTAGAGATAATATCAAATTAAGTCTTGGTATTGATGTTAATGATCGCCTAAAGTCTACTTTAAATCTTAACTATTTTTCAAACAGAAGAAAAACGATTAATGAATCTGGCTTAGGGTCTGTGTTGTTTAACGCCATTAGCTATTCTCCTATGTTTGCTTTGGACCAAGAAGACGTTAATGGAATTTTCG
>JAQWYU010000198.1 GCA_029253805.1 Flavobacteriaceae bacterium
TTAATGACATTCAAATTTAAAAACTTGTTGGTTTTTATTTTTAAACTTATAAATCAAATAGTTATTAACGAAAACGTTTGAATTTAGATAAGTTTAATATTTTACTTCAGTTTGAATATTTATTACACGTAAGTTTTGTTAATTTTACAAAATAAACCATTTTGAATATGGAAAATCAAATAAAAACAATCGCTGTTCTAACATCTGGAGGAGATTCTCCCGGAATGAACGCAGCAATACGTTCAACAGTTAGAACTTGTGCATATCATAATATTAAATGTGTTGGGGTTTATAGAGGATATGAAGGAATGATCGAGGGTGATTTTATACAATTGGACGCTAGAAGTGTAAACAATATTATAAATAAAGGAGGTACTTTTTTAAAATCTGCTCGTTCAAAAGAATTTAGAACAAAAGAAGGAAGAAAAAAGGCCTATAAACAACTATTAAAGGAAGGCATCGATGCTTTAGTCTTAATTGGTGGTGACGGAACTTTCACTGGTGGTATGATTTTTAATCAAGAATATAACTTTCCCATTATTGGTATTCCTGGAACAATTGATAACGATATTGTTGGGACTAACTTTACGCTTGGTTATGATACTGCATTAAACACTGCTGTAGATGCCATTGATAAGATCAGAGATACAGCCAGTTCACACAAACGTTTATTTTTTGTTGAAGTGATGGGACGTGATGTCGGACACATTGCCTTAAATGCAGGAGTAGGCTCGGGTGCTGAAGAGATTCTAGTCCCTGAAGAAGATTTAGGTTTAGACCGTTTGCTAGAATCTTTGGAAAAAAGTAAGTATACTGGTAAATCATCAAGTATAGTAGTTGTTGCCGAAGGAGATAAGACCGGTAAAAATGTTTTTGAGTTAAGAGACTATGTAGAAGACAATCTTGAAGGTTATGACGTTCGTGTTTCTGTTTTAGGCCACATGCAACGAGGTGGATCTCCGTCTTGTTTTGATAGAGTTTTGGCATCAAGAATGGGTGTAAAAGCTGTAGAATCTTTATTAGAAGGTAAAAATAATTTTATGGTAGGGACAATCAATAACAAAATAGAGTTATACCCAATTGAAAAAGCCATTAAGGGAGATTCAAAAATAGATGAGGAGCTATTGAGAGTTTCAGATATAATGAGTATTTAAAAAATAAATTAAAATAATAATAAAATGACAAAAGTAAAAATTGGAATTAATGGATTTGGTCGAATTGGTAGAATAGCTTTTCGTGTAGCTGTTAGCAGACCTGATGTACAAGTTGTTGGAATCAATGATTTATTGGATGTTGAACATCTAGCATATTTACTTAAGTACGATTCTGTACACGGAAAGTTCCAAGGAACTATAGAAGTGGTTAATGGAAATTTAGTTATAAATGGAAACGAAATTCGGGTTTCAGCTGAGCGTAATCCACAAGATCTCAAATGGGATGCGGTTTCAGCTGATGTTGTCTTGGACTGTACAGGAATTTTCACAACACTTGAAGGGGCTCAAAAACATATTGACGCTGGAGCAAAAAAAGTAGCTATTTCTGCACCCTCTGCTGACGCTCCAATGTTTGTAATGGGAGTCAATCATGATAAAATTACCGCTAATAATACAATAGTTTCTAATGCATCTTGCACAACTAATTGTTTGGCACCTATTGCAAAAGTTTTAAATGATAAATTTGGAATTGCAGAAGGTCTCATGACCACAGTCCACGCCGCTACAGCTACTCAGTTTACAGTTGATGGTCCGTCTCGTAAAGACTATCGACTCGGTCGTGCCTCATTAAATAATATCGTCCCTGCATCAACAGGCGCAGCAAAAGCTGTTGGTAAAGTAATCCCAGAGCTCAATGGGAAACTTACAGGTATGGCTTTTAGAGTACCAACAGTTGATGTTTCGGTAGTTGATTTAACATGTCGTTTAGAAAACGGAGCTTCTTTTGATAAAGTTAAGGCAGCTATTAAAAATGCATCAGAAAATGAATTAAAGGGAGTTTTAGGTTACACTGAAGAAGGAGTTGTTTCTCAAGATTTTGTTTCTGAATCATTAACAAGTACATTTGATGCAAATGCTAGTATGGCTCTAAATGATAACTTTATCAAAGTTATCTCATGGTATGACAATGAATATGGTTATTCTTCTAAATTAGTTGATTTAGCTCAATATATCAATGCCATTTAAATAATTGACAAACTTACATTGTTAATTTAATTATTGGTGTGTGTTAATTTTTAAATTATTCTTATGATTTTTGTAATAGATAGCGGTTCTACAAAATGTGACTGGATCGCTATAGACCCGTCAAATGGAAAACAACTTTTTGAAAAACAACGAACTAAAGGGTTAAATCCAGCTATTATTTCAGACTCCGATGCTCTTAATATTGTTAAAGAAAATGATATTATTTATGGAAATAAGTCAAACGTATCACATATCTACTTTTATGGAGCCGGTTGCGGTACTGAAAAGCCCGTAAAAATGCTCAAAGGCGTTTTACAATCAATTTTCATAAACGCACAAGTAGTCGTTAAAGAAGATACTTATGCAGCTGTTTATGCTACAGTAGGTGTTTCTCATAGTCCTGCAGTTGTCTGTATCTTAGGTACAGGTTCTAACTGCTCATACTA
>JAQWYU010000199.1 GCA_029253805.1 Flavobacteriaceae bacterium
TCTGATAGTATTTATGCCTGTAGTTTCTGTATTTCTCAGATTGAAGATTCTAGTCTAATTTCTCCTAACCATTGGAGATGTATCAACGATAGTATGTGGAGTGAGTTTTCTGCTGTTAAAGTGATTTCATGGCGGATACTTAATCGAATCGTATCTTCTGGATGGTCTCAAGATTTAATTGACATGATGTATTTAAACGACGATGACTTAGAATGGGCAAAAGCACTTGGTGACGGTATCGATGAGGAAATTAAATTAATTCACAGGGACGTAAACGGAATTATTCTAAATTCAGGTGATAGTGTAGTATTGGTTAAAGATCTAAAAGTTAAGGGCTCCAGTATGGTAGCTAAACAAGGAGTTGCGGTTAGAAGAATATCTTTGGATAACAAAAACAGTAATTATATTGAAGGGAAGGTTTGTGGACAAAAAATCATGATAATCACCAAATACGTAAAAAAAATCTAATCATTTGCCTAATGCTTCCTTGTATACTCTTAAGCAACGTTCCCTAGCAAATTTGTGATCAACTATGGGTTTAGTGTAGGTTAATTCTTGATATTCAGGTACCCATTTTTTTATATACAAATGATCTTTATCAAAGTTTGTAACTTGAGTTGTCGGATTAAAAATTCTAAAATATGGAGCTGCATCAACTCCACAACCAGCAACCCACTGCCAATTACTAATATTGCTGGAAAGTTCAAAATCATGAAGTTTTTCAGCAAAATATGCCTCACCCCAACGCCAATCAATAAGGAGGTGCTTGCACAAAAAGCTACCTACTAGCATTCGAACACGATTGTGCATAAATCCAGTTTTATTTAATTCTCTCATCCCTGCGTCTACAAGTGGATAACCTGTATTACCGTCACACCATTTTTGATATTCTGAAGTGTTATTACGCCATTTAATAGCATCATATTGTGGTTTAAAACTTTGTGTTATTGTATGAGGGAAATGCCATAAGATTTGCATAAAAAACTCACGCCATATTAATTCCTTGAGAAAGATATTATTTTCAAATTGAATAGCCTTAGAGACTATTTGACGAATACTTATGGATCCAAATCTTAAGTGAGGTCCTAGTTTTGATGTTCCGTTTACTGCAGGGAAATTTCGAGTAGCTTCATAATTTTCTATTATATTGTTATGGATATCAAACGGAGCGACTTTAATACTGTTCTCTTCAAACCCCATATCAGTAAGATCTATCCATTTATCTATTTTAGTTTTATGACAACTTTCAAGTTTCTCTTCAGATGGATAACTTTTGCAATAATTTAAATCAAATGCAGCAAGCCATTTTTTGGAATAGGGAGTATAAACCTTATATGGAAGCCCATCATCTTTAGTAATTTGATTACGCTCAAAAATAACTTGATCCTTAAATGAGTTAAAGGATATAGAATTATCCTTTAGCAGATTAGATATTAATTTGTCTCTTGTTATTCCATAGGGTTCATAATCGTGATTACAATAAACCGAAGAGACATCATATTCACTAATTATTTTAGTAAATACTTCTTCAGGAGTACCATTGTAGGTCGCTAGTTGACTTCCATGAAATTTTAAAGTTTGGTTTATTTCAGTGAGTTGTTTATGAATAAATTCGACTCTAGCGTCTTGTTTTGGTAACTTATCTAATATATGTTGATCATAAATAAAAATAGGAAGTACAGATTCACTACTTTTTAAGGCGTTATAAAGTCCGTGATTATCATTTAATCTCAAATCTCTTCTAAACCAAAAAAGTGTAACTTTAGATTTCATATTAGTAATCTCCAAATAATTCAGTTAATTTTTTCTGTCTATACTCAAATATTTCTTCTAGCTTGGGTTTTACTAAAAAAGGATTCACAAGTTGTCCAAGCCATCCAAGAGGTAATTTATAGTCAATAATATCTTCCATTTCTACACCTCCATCAATAGCTTTGATGAAGTGCTTGTGATGCCACAATGCATAGGGTCCGTAAAGTTGTTCGTCTACAAAATAGTTTTGACGTTTTACCTGTGTGATTTCAGAAACCCATTTAGTTTTGATTCCTAGTATTGGAGTTACAATATATTGGATAATTTGACCTGGGTACATTGGACGATCTGCTCCTGATAAAATATCAAAACTCATGTAATCAGGGGTGATAATTTTTAAATTCTCAGGTTTTGATAAAAAATCCCATGCTTTGTCTATACTAATAGGAAATTTTTGTTTTTTATGTAAACGATATATCTTCATTTTAGTTGTGTAAGGCGATGTAAAGGTTAAGTGAAGTAGCTAATACTAACCATAAACAATAGGGCAATACAAAGAATCTTTTTTTGTTAAGTTGATGTTTATATCCAATAAAAAAATAAAACATCAAGCAGGTTAAAACTACAATGTTGATTAAACCTAATATTATTAGATGTTGGTTAAAAAATAAATAATTCCAAACAATGTTTAAAATAAATTGTAAAACAAAAAGAGATAATACTTTATTTGATTTATTTATCTGGACTAAATAAGTCATGAAGAATGAAAAAAATAACATTACACTACTCCAGGACAAACCGAAAACCCATCCAGGAGGAGACCATGGTGCCTGGTTTAGGTTTTTGTACCATGCTGTCCTCGGGCCATCGTTCATAAGTACACTTCCAATTGCTAATGCACTAAAGTTAATGATAATGAACAAGACGAAATTTTTATAAAATTTCATCTAGTTGTTTAGCAAATCTATTTCATCCAATAACTTTTGTGCTTCAGCATATTTTAAATCACTTGCTGTACGATTTGTTGTCGAAAGCTCGTGCCACTCAGACATTAATTTCTTGTAACGATCCTGAAGTTTTTCTATTGCTGATTTTTTCTTAAATATTCCAAACATGGCTTATTTTATTTGACGGGTTATTTTACTGCTTAAAGGTTTGGTTATTGAGTAGAAATAGTCTAAAAATTGTCCATTACCATCTACTAAATACTTGTGAAAGTTCCATTTGACAGAAGTATTTTCAACACCGTTTAAGTCCTTGTTAGTTAACCATTCATACAGTGGATGTTGGTTTTTACCTTTTACATCAACTTTTTCAGTAATTAAAAAGGTCACTCCATAGTTTTTCTTACAGAACGTTTGTATGGTTT
>JAQWYU010000200.1 GCA_029253805.1 Flavobacteriaceae bacterium
GGTAATGTTGTCTCATGACCAGCCATAACATTACTTGCAGAATCTCCAACAAGAATTACATCTACTCCTGCACCATCAACAATTTTAGCCATTGTATAATCATACGCAGTTAGCATAGAAATTTTCTCTCCCAAAGACTTCATTTCGATTAATGATTTTACAGTAACTCGTTTATATTCTTTTTTTGAAGCAGACATATTGTTTGATTATTTAATAGTCAGTAAAAGTAATGAAAAAGTAATTTATAAAACATGACAGCTTGTCATATTTAATTGCATGGCATAATCATTGTCAATATTTTGTTGTAAGATTAAATAAAAGTTAAATAAATATATTATGAGTAAAATAATTGGAATTGATTTAGGAACTACAAATTCATGTGTTTCTGTAATGGAAGGTAATGAGCCTGTAGTAATTACAAATGCTGAGGGTCGCCGAACGACACCTTCTGTAATTGCCTTTGTAGAAGGAGGTGAAATTAAGGTTGGAGATCCTGCAAAACGCCAGGCAGTTACTAACCCAACAAAAACAGTTTATTCAATCAAACGTTTTATGGGTAATAAGTTTTCTGATTCCAAACAAGAAGTTGGACGCGTCCCTTATAAGGTAGTAAAAGGAGATAACAACACTCCTAGAGTAGATATTGATGGGCGTTTATACACACCTCAAGAACTATCCGCAATGGTTCTTCAAAAAATGAAAAAAACAGCTGAAGAATTTTTAGATCAAGAAGTCGCAGAAGCTGTAATTACTGTACCAGCTTACTTCAATGATGCACAGCGACAAGCCACAAAAGAAGCGGGTGAGATTGCTGGGCTTAAAGTAAGACGTATAATTAACGAACCAACAGCAGCTGCACTTGCCTATGGTATGGACAAAAAGGGCAAGGACCAAACTATAGTTGTTTTTGATTTTGGTGGAGGTACGCATGATGTTTCAGTCTTAGAATTAGGAGATGGTGTCTTTGAGGTGCTTGCCACTGATGGAGACACGCACTTAGGAGGTGACGATGTTGATGAAAAAATCATTAACTGGTTAGCTGAAGAGTTTATGGCTGAAGAAAATTTAGACTTAAGAAAAGATCCGATGGCGCTTCAGCGCTTAAAGGAAGCTGCTGAAAAAGCTAAAATAGAACTATCTTCTTCTGCTCAGACTGAAGTAAATTTACCTTATGTAACAGCTACATCAAGCGGTCCAAAACACTTAGTAAGATCATTGTCAAAAGCAAAGTTTGAACAGTTGATAGATGATTTAGTAAAACGAACTATTGAGCCATGTCAAACAGCTTTAAAAGCGGCAGGTCTGTCAACTAACGATATTGATGAAATTATCTTAGTAGGAGGTTCTACCAGAATTCCTGCAGTTCAAGAAGCAGTTGAGAAGTTCTTCGGTAAGAAACCCAATAAAGGAGTAAATCCTGATGAGGTTGTTGCTGTTGGGGCTGCAATACAAGGTGGTGTTTTAACAGGTGACGTTAAAGATGTATTGTTGTTGGATGTCACTCCATTATCTCTAGGGATTGAAACCATGGGTAATGTAATGACTAAATTAATTGAATCCAATACAACCATTCCAACAAAAAAATCTCAAGTGTTTTCTACTGCTGCTGATAATCAGCCTTCGGTTGAAATCCATGTGCTCCAAGGAGAACGGGCGATGGCTGCCGACAATAAAACTATTGGACGCTTTCATTTAGACGGTTTACCTCCAGCTCAAAGAGGAGTTCCTCAAATTGAGGTTACTTTTGATATTGATGCCAATGGTATCATTAAAGTTTCTGCAACTGATAAAGCAACAAATAAATCTCAAGATATCCGTATCGAAGCATCTTCTGGATTAACAGATGAAGAGATACAAAAGATGAAGCAAGACGCTGAAGCTAATGCGGATGCTGATGCCAAGGCAAAAGAAACAGCAGATAAGTTAAATGCCGCTGATGCAATGATCTTTCAAACAGAGAGTCAATTAAAAGAATTTGGTGATAAATTATCGGATGATAAAAAACAACCAATTGAAGCCGCTTTAGAAGAATTGAAAAAGGCTTATGAAACTAAAGACATCAATGTTATCGACCCTGCCTTAGAAAAAATAAACGAAGCGTGGAAAGTTGCTAGCGAAGAAATGTATAAAGCACAGCAAGATGCCCAAGGTGCTCCTCCACAAGATGCTCAAGGTGAATCAGCTTCTAAAGAAGACGATGTTGAAGATGTCGATTTTGAAGAGGTAGAGGAATAAGTTATTTTTTTAATATTTAAAAGTACGATCACTTATGATCGTACTTTTTTTTTGAAAACATTTTAACCATTACAAATGCATGAGGAAAAGTAACTGCTGCTATGAATGCAAAAAATAGTGAATAAAAGTGCTTCTCTTCACTAAAAATAGTGTAAAGCACAATCATACCAATTAATGATATAATCCAATAAGGGGAAGCTGATTTACAGTATTTTAGAGTGGATTCTAATTTAAAGTCTCCATAAACAAACTTGATTTGCTC
>JAQWYU010000201.1 GCA_029253805.1 Flavobacteriaceae bacterium
GTAAAGTCTGCATACGCATATTCGAGTGTGCGCGCCGCATTTTCATTGATACCAACATTGTAAGGTACGTAGCCGAGTTTATTATAATAATTTACGCCCTCTCTTCCAACAGATTTAAAAGGCCGGCCTTCATTTACATTTGCATTTTTTAAAACTGCTTCTAGTAAAATTTCTATATCTTTTTCTTTAACATTCCCTTTGAGAAAAGCGTCTGCTATTATAGGAGCAGAATTGGATCCAACCATACAGTCACGGTGTCCCGGACTTGCCCACTCTGGTAACCAGCCGGATTCTTTGTAGGTGTTTGCTAAGCCTTCCATTATTTGACTGTTCAGTTCAGGGTACATCAGGTTAAAAAATGGAAAGACAGCTCTAAATGTATCCCAAAACCCGTTATCTGTAAACATATATCCAGGCAACACTTTCCCATTGTAGGGGCTATAGTGTACAACTTCATTTGATTTATCTAACTCATAAAATTTTCTGGGAAATAATAATAGCCGATACAGACAGGAATAAAAGGTACGAATGTTATCAATATTTGTATCCTCCACTATTATTTTTTGAAATTCATCTTCCCAAGATGCTTTGGCAGCTAACTTAACCTCATCAAAAGACTGTTTTCCAATTTCGCGATCAAGATTCAGTTCCGCTTGTTCTAAACTAATAAAAGAGGAGGCAACTTTTACATTTACCATTTCACCTAATGTTGTTTCAAAGCCAACAATAGCCCCCACATGATCAGCTTCACTTATTAATGAGTTTTTCGTTAATTCCCAATCATCACTCCAGGTATGTTTCCACTTAAAATCTTTATCAAAAACCGCTACAAAATAATTATGAAAGTTTTCTGGAACACCACCACTATTGTTTCTACAATAACCAATTATTTTTCGTTCTTCTGGGATAATCTTTACCATGGAACCTTTGTCAAATGCATCAAGTATAATGTATGACGCTTTGTTTTCTGGGAAAGTAAATCTAAATACAGAAGCTCTCTCTGTAGGTGTAACTTCTAGAGTCACATCATAATCTGCTAAATAACTTTGATAATAGTAAGGCCTTGATTCTTCTGCTTTATGAGAAAACCAAGAAGCTCTTTCGTCTTCTTGAAACTTCATTTCTCCAGTAACAGCCATAAGAGAAAAGGACGCATAATCGTTAATCCAAGGACTAGGCTGGTGGGTTTGTTTGACACCTCTTAAAGTGTTGTCATCATACTTATACGCCCAACCATCACCCATTTTAGCGGTTTGCGGGGTCCAAAAATTCATCCCCCATGGCCGAGCAATTGCAGGATAGGTGTTTCCATTTGAAAGACTGAATTTGGAATCTGTTCCCATTAATGGGTTTACAAAATCAATTAAATTTGAGAGCTGTGGGTTGTTTTCATTTGAACAGGAGATAAGAGTTGTCAAAATTACAGCTGCAATGACTTTATTAATAATCGTTATCATAATTTTTTGAGATTATATTGAATAGATTCTTTCATTTTTTACAAGTTATAATTTTAATATAATCGTTTATAAAAAGAGGCAGTATTACTACTGCCTCTCTTCGTATTAACTAAATCAAACAATTATTAAAAATTAGTATCCTGCATTTTGCTCTAAATTAGGATTTATATCTACTTCACTTTGAGGAATAGGTGCAAAAATCGTATTTGCATTAGCCTCATATCCCAAGGAATTGCCTGAGCTATCAGTTAAACCATTCAAATACGTAACAAAGGCTGAAGTATCATCATAGTAGCGCTGTAAGTCCCAATAACGGTTATTCTCAACTAGAAGTTCTAATCTTCGCTCTTTTAAAATGGCAAGCTTAACTTCAGATTGAGATGCCGCTGTTGTGGGAGCAAGCTCTACCCTAGCACGAACTTGGTTAAGTAAAACTACAGCTTCAGCTGTATTTCCTATATTATTGAGCGCCTCTGCTCTAAGTAGTATTATATCCGCCAATCGAAGGTGCATAACATTAGATCCACCAAAAATCTCACCGGATCGACCCATTTTGTAAATGTGTGAAATAGGTTCGTTGGGACCATAACCATAGTTTGGTTCTGAAATTAATGAACGGTCTGAAACTGTTAGAGTACTAGAATATTTTCGCACCTCATCTCCCATTTCATCAAAAGCAGCCATTAAATCTGTGGAACATGTATTAAATCTGTGATATGACACAGTCCAACTTGATCCAATTTTAGAGGGGTCGTCATACTGGGAAAAATCTCCAGGGGGCAACATCTGTACAGAGGCGTATGTCGCAATATTAGAATTATTTGCTACATGAACCGTTTCAAATATAGACTCACTGTTATACTTGTGCTGATCATCAAATAAGTGTTCAAATGTTGGCAGTAAACTATATACTCCGTTATTAATAACTTTACCTGCATATTCTGCGCATTCAGTGTAGTTACCAATTTCAGCATAAACCTTAGCTAAAATTGACTGAGCAGCTCCTTTAGTCCCCCTAGCTCTTGTATCAAAATTAGATGAATATTCTGCTGGTAGAAGACTTTCTGCCATGAGCATGTCCTGTTCAACTTGAGCGTAAACATCTGCTTGTGAACTTTTAGCTTTGTAGATATCATTATCGTTATTTGATAATTGTATTGGAACTTGCCCAAAAACTCTAGCTAAATGAAAATAACAAAATCCTCTTATAAAATAAGCCTGCCCCAATATTATATTTTTTTCTGCTTCAGAGAAATTAGGGTCTTGAATCCCTGGCACATTATCTAATACGGAATTGGCTTCTCCTATAAATTTAAAATTTTCATTCCATGCGTAGGGGTGCGGTTCATTAGATGAAGCTCGAGACATGTGAAGTTGTGCATTAATAAAATCTGCCACAAATCCTGCATGTGTGTTGTCAGCTCTCATATCACTCCATACAGAATGCGTCCATTTATAGTAACCTGTAAACGTCTCAGTCATTTTGCCATATATTCCGCCAATAGCAGCTTCTGCATCTGCTTTAGTGTTATAATAACCTTCGGCAGAGAGTTCATTCAAAGGGTCCTTATCAAGTATGTCGTCTGAACATGAGTTAAGAAATATTAGCATTGCAGCTAATACTAGAGTTAAATTAAATAAATTTTTCATTTTTTTATTATTTTTTTTTATTCCTGTGAAATTTTTCATTTTGTATAATTTTAAAATTCAACATTAAGTCCTACTGAAAACGTTTTTGCTTGAGGAAATGTGCCATAGTCAACGCCTTGTGTAGTAGCAGTTTGGTCTACACCAGCCAATGCTCTATTTACTTCTGGAGAATATCCAGTATAATCAGTAAAAGTAAACCAGTTTTTTAAGTTTGCATAAATCCTAAG
>JAQWYU010000202.1 GCA_029253805.1 Flavobacteriaceae bacterium
GTTAGGAGTTCGATTGTTCACAGAAAAAAAACACAAGAGATGGCGTCAGAAGACCGCTTGACTAAAACAGAAAGTAGTTCTGTTCAGGGTGTTATTATAGAAAGTGCTACAAACATTGCTAACGTACTTAAACGTGGTAAAAAAATCTATACTGCTGCATTTACCGGACTGTCACAGCAAGATTTAGAAGCGCTTAAAAAGAATAAGAAACAAATCGTTAAGCTATCTGACGAGGTAGATGATCTAAGAGATAATATATTTTATTTTATTAAAAATCTAGATGAATCTAGTGTTGGTGCAAGTAATTTTTATATTCAAATTTTAGGCTATTTACAAGACATGACGCAATCACTTACATATATCAATAAAGTAAGTCACAAACACGTTAACAATAATCATAAAAAGCTAAAGTTTAATCAAATTAAAGAATTAAGCCAAATTAACGACTCTATTGAAGTGTTATTTTTGGATGCCATGTTAGCTTTTAAAGCTCAGTCTTTTGAGAAAATAGATGCTATTATTGAGCAAAAAAATAAAATCGCGGCTGTTCTGAAGTCCAATATAGATATTCAGGTTAAACGAACTCGTGATGAGGAATCAAGTCCTAAGAATACGACCCTTTATTTTAGCTTATTGTTAGAAACTAAAGATCTATTAAATGCTACTACATGTTTGCTAGAAGAATATTATACTGCCTATGACAGTAGTGTGAAACCAGCGACAGTCAGCGAAGAGAGTGAATAAAGAGTCGTTTTTAAACATAAAAAAGCACCTAATTCATTAGGTGCTTTTTTATGTTTAAAAACTATCTTACGATCCGCACATCAAACAATCATCTCCTTCTGATTCTTTAGCTTGTTCAATTAAAGCTTTCATTTCCTCAGCGCTCATTGGCTCTACATCAACAGACTTTTCTTGAGAAAACTTAGCTGCAGTATTAGCCGCTTTCTCTTGTTGCTTTTCCAAAACAACAGTCTCTGCTTTAACTGCAACTCCTTGTAAGTTAACAGGTGAGGGCTCAGGAGATTCCTTCTTTTTATTGTCCAAAGTAAACTTGATTGCGTCAACAGCACTTTTGGTTCTTAAATAATACATTCCTGTTTTGAGACCACTTTTCCAAGCATAGAAATGCATTGATGTTAACTTGGCCATTGTGGCTCCTTCCATAAACAAGTTAAGAGATTGAGACTGATCAATAAAATATCCTCTTTGACGAGACATATCTATAATGTCCTTCATGCTTAACTCCCAAACTGTTTTATAAAGTTCTTTAATGTCCTGAGGGATGGCTTCTACATGCTGGATAGATCCATTCGCTCTCATAATTTCTTGTTTTAAGCTTTCATTCCACAGACCTAATTCAACAAGATCTTCTAACAGGTGCTTATTAACAACGATAAACTCGCCTGACAATACGCGTCGTGTGTATATATTGGAAGTATAAGGCTCGAAACATTCATTATTACCAAGTATCTGAGAAGTACTAGCTGTAGGCATTGGAGCTACTAAAAGCGAATTTCGAACGCCGTTTTTTAGTACTTCTTTTCGAAGCTGTCCCCAATCCCAAAGACCACTTAATTCCTCGTCTTTAAGCCCCCAAAGGTTATGCTGGAATTTACCCTCACTAATTGGAGATCCTTTGTAGGTTTCGTATGGTCCATCTTCAGTTGCTTCTTCCATAGAAGACGTTACGGCTGCAAAATAAATAGTTTCAAAAATATCCTGGTTTAATTGCTTAGCCTCGTCACTTGTAAAAGGAAGTCTTAAGGCTATAAAAGTATCTGCCAATCCCTGAACACCTAAACCTATTGGGCGGTGTCTCATATTAGAGTTTTTTGCCTCAATTACTGGATAATAATTTCGATCAATTACTTTATTTAGATTTCGAGTCACACGTTTTGTAATCCTATATAATTCCTTGTGATCAAATACACCATCTTTTACAAACATTGGAAGTGCAATCGATGCAAGGTTACAAACAGCTACTTCGTCAGGTGATGTATACTCAATTATTTCAGTACATAAATTAGAAGATCGAATTGTACCTAGATTTTGCTGGTTAGATTTTCGATTTGCTGCATCTTTGTAAAGCATGTATGGGGTTCCGGTTTCAATTTGAGACTCTGTTATTTTCTCCCACAACTCTCTTGCTTTGATTGTTTTTCTTCCTTTACCTCTATTTTCGTAATCAAGATATAGCGCTTCGAATTCTTCACTGTGGGTGTCAGGTAAGCCTGGACATTCATTTGGACACATTAATGTCCATTCAGCATCTTCTTGAACACGCTTCATAAATAAATCTGGAATCCACATGGCATAGAATAAATCTCGTGCTCGCATTTCTTCCTTTCCGTGATTTTTCTTTAAGTCAAGAAAATCAAAAACATCAGCGTGCCACGGCTCTAAATAAATAGCAAAACTACCTTTACGCTTTCCTCCACCTTGATCAACATAACGTGCTGTATCATTAAATACGCGAAGCATTGGCACTATTCCGTTACTTGTACCATTAGTCCCTGCGATGTAGCTGCCTGTTGCTCTAATATTATGCATAGCTAAGCCGATTCCACCTGCTGATTGAGATATCTTTGCAGTTTGCTTCAGAGTATCATAAATTCCATCAATGCTATCATCTTTTGCTGTCAACAAAAAGCATGAAGACATTTGTGGCTTCGGTGTACCAGCGTTGAACAGTGTAGGAGTTGCGTGAGTAAAGTATTTTTTAGACATCAATTCATAAGTCTCGATTGCAGCGTCTAAATCACTTAAATGAATTCCTATAGAAACACGCATTAGCATGTGTTGGGGGCGTTCCGCTATGACTCCGTTTAGTTTTAAAAGATAAGAACGCTCCAGAGTTTTAAATCCAAAATAATCATAACCAAAGTCTCTGTTGTAAATGATTGTTGAATCTAATTTTTCTTTGTTTTCT
>JAQWYU010000203.1 GCA_029253805.1 Flavobacteriaceae bacterium
GAGATTGTATTAGCGACCTCTGCCACTTCTTCAGCAGGAAGGTCAGGGCCAAAAAGAATAACCTCATCACCTTCATTACACTCTATTCCGGTCACATCAACCATTATCATGTCCATGCACACGTTGCCAATAATATTGGCTTTTTTGTGGTTAATAAAGACAGCCCCAACTCCGTTTCCATACTGTCTTCCAATTCCATCTGCATGCCCTAACGGTATTGTTGCTATTTTAGAATCAAATTTACAAACATGGCCTCTATTATAGCCCACAGTCTCTCCGGAAGCAGTATTAAAAACCTGGGAAACAATAGACTTCAAACTAGCTGCTGGAGTGAGTTTGTGAGCGTTTTTATTAAAATTGCCATACCCATAAAGACCAATGCCACACCTTACCATGTCAAAGTGAGCATCAGGATAATTTAATACACCTGAAGTATTGCATAGGTGTCGAATAATAGGATAATTGAAGTTTGTAATAAATTTTTTCGAAAGTGATTGGAAAAGAGCTAATTGATTTTCTGTGAATTCTTTTTCATTGAGATCTTCACTTGCCGCTAAATGAGAAAAAACAGACCGGACTTTCAGCAAATTACTTTCGACAAATGAGTCTAACACCAGATTAATGTCGCACTCCCTAAAGCCCAAGCGGTTTAATCCAGTATTAAACTTTATGTGTACAGGATAATCGGTGACCCCACAGTCAAATGCGGCTTTTTCAAATTCTGTTAACAACTTTGGACTGTAAAGGCTTGGTTCTAGTAAGTATTGAATAGCTAATTTAAGATTGTTGGACTGAGGATGGAGCACCAAAATAGGTGTTTTAACACCAGATTCTCTCAGTGCAACCCCTTCTTTAACATAAGCTACAGCAAAATAGTCAACGCCGATTTTTTCAAGATATTTACTAACAACAATAGAGTCACTCCCATAAGCGAATGCCTTGACAACCGCTAAAAAGAGGGTGTTGCCATGAAGTTTAGATTTTAAAAAATCAAAATTGCCCTTTATAGCACCAAGGTTAATCTCTAAAGTTGTTTCTGTAACTTTAGACATTAGGTTTTTTTATTGAATTGTCTAAACTCACAGCTTTTGTCTGATTTATACTTTTGACCCCTTTTTTAACATTTGCCATGTAGTAAGCAGCTCTACTTAATGGTTCATACTCGTTAACTTCTCCTAAGAGGACTAAATTGTCGTTTTTAGATTTCCGGTGGCTATATTGTGCTAAATTACCTGTGTGTGTGCAAACCGCATGTACTTTTGTTACATATTCGGCAGTAGCCATTAGGTTTGGCATTGGTCCAAAAGGGTTTCCTTTGAAATCCATGTCAAGCCCCGCAACGATTACTCGCACGCCTTTATTGGCAAGGTCATTACAAACGTTTACAATTTCTTCATCGAAAAACTGAGCCTCATCTATCCCAACAACGTCGCAACCGTCAGCTAGAAGCGGTATGTTTGATGCTGAAGGAACAGGCGTTGAACGAATTTCATTAGCATCGTGCGACACAACCATTTCATTATCGTACCTTTTATCGATGGCTGGTTTAAAAATTTCAACCTTTTGTTTGGCAAAATGAGCACGACGTAGCCTCCGAATTAATTCTTCTGTTTTTCCAGAAAACATTGATCCACAAATCACTTCGATCCAGCCAAATTGTTCTTTAGGGTTTACTGTATTTTCGAGAAACATTTTGTAATTTTAACACCAAACGAAATTTATTATCGTTTATATAAAGGTGGCGTAAATTTATTAAAAATCAAAAGTATTAAATTTAAAAGTTACAAAAAAGCGTTATTAGGATGTTTGTTACACATTAAATTTAGGTGTAAACGTATAAAACCAACAAAATGAAAAAGCAATTAGAATCGGAATTAATCGGTATAGCACATAACATACTCAAACTTGCCGGTCGAGAAGATCTTGGAAAAATGGAAAACGAAATATCTACGCTTTACAAAAAGATAACTATCTTAAAGTTTCTTGAAGATAATCGGCTAGATTCCATAATTAATATAAAGGAACTAAATCCATCTTTTTTTGATTCTCTTTCCCCAACAGAGCCAAGGATTCAGAAAATTAATGTAGTCAATCAAAATAAGCCAGAGCCCAAAACAGCTCCAATCGAAACAACCAAACAACTTCAAAAGACCCCCGCTGAAAAGAAGTCAAAAGCCATAGGAAAGATTAGTAACGATGGTGAAACGACCCAAAAAGAAGTGGCACTTGAAAAAAAAGCTAACCTGTTTAGCGAAACAAAAGAGAGTGACCTGAGTGCGCTTTCCCCTAGCTTTTCTCAACTACCAATTTTTGATGCAAAACACGATATTTCCGAAAAACAGTTACTTAACGATAAATTAAAGCCTAAAGGTTTCCAAATTGGACTCAACGATAGATTGGCGTTTGTAAAAGGGCTATTTAATAATAGCAACGAGGACTATGACCGGGCTTTGTCTCAGATCAAAATCCTAGACACGTACAATGACGCAACCAATCTATTAGAAACAGTCATCAAGCCAGACTATAATAATTGGAAAGATCAAGAAGAGTTAGAAGCAAGGTTTTTGGAGATTATAGAAGATAAATTTAATTAACAAAGGGCTTGAAAAACACAGAAGACTAATATTTTATTATTTTAACCAACTAACACAACAGTAATGTCCTCAAATTTAAAATATGCAGTTTTTGGAAGTGGAAGCTGGGCAACAGCTATAATTAAAATGCTTTGCGAAAACTTAGATGAAGTTGGTTGGTTTATCAGAAAGCAGCAAACGATTGATTATATATTATCAGAAGAGCACAATCCTTCATATTTGAGCTCAGTTGAACTTCACACAAGCAAGTTAAAGCTAGCGAGCGATATAAATAATCTAGCAGATTATGCGGATATTTTAATATTTGCGGTACCCTCTGCGTTTATTGAAAGCGAATTATCAAAACTAAACATTGACATTTCATCTAAAATAGTTGTATCTGCAGTAAAGGGAATCATTCCTGAATCTGGATACTTAGTTGGTGAACACTTTCAAAAAAAATACGCCGTTAAATCACAAAATATTGTTGTTTTAGCCGGACCTTGCCACGCAGAAGAAGTTGCCCTAGAACGCTTGTCCTATATAACATTAGCCTGTGCTAATCTAAGCATAGCAAGCGAAATAGCAGAACACTTTTCAAGTAATTACATAAAAACAAATACAAGTGATGACGTAATAGGTGCTGAGTACGCCGCCATGATTAAAAACGTTTATGCTATTGCTGCAGGGATAGCACACGGGTTAGGATACGGAGATAATTTTCAAAGTGTTTTAATGAGTAATGCTACTCGAGAAATGAAAAGATTTATTAAAAAGGCGTATAAGAAAAAGCGTAATATTAACGAGACGGTTTATTTGGGAGATTTATTGGTGACCTGCTACTCCTTATTTTCTCGCAATAGGATGTTTGGAAATATGATAGGAAAAGGATACACGGTAAAGTCTGCTCAAATGGAAATGAGTATGGTCGCCGAAGGTTATTATGCAACAAAAAGCGCCTATCAAATTAATGAAAGCCAGGAAAAACCCGCTAAAACACCTATTGTAGACACGGTTTATGAAATATTATATTTTGAAAAGGACGCAAAAAGGGCTTTTAAAAAACTAACGGAAAAAATAAGTTAATCCCAATATATAATAGCACTTTTAGATTTAAAAGCGGGATTTCAAAAACTTCATAATCTTTCGTGCACGTATTATAAATGGCTTTTAAATTGCTCTAGAAAGCGCATGTTGTTTTCGCTCAAGAATCGGATATCGCTAATTTGATGTAACAGCAGGGCTATTCTATCGATTCCCATACCAAAGGCAAAACCAGAATATTCATTTGAATCGATTCCACAATTTTCAAGAACATTTGGGTCTACCATTCCGCACCCCATAATTTCTAACCAACCCGTTCCTTTGGTCATTTTGTAATC
>JAQWYU010000204.1 GCA_029253805.1 Flavobacteriaceae bacterium
TAGATTCTTTGGTTCAAAATAATAATGATTTAAAAGTATCTTTAAAACTGTATAGGAATTTTTTAAAAAAAGTTAGTATTTACAAGACAAAACCAATCAAAAAATATAGAAGTATAAACAACGGCAAACAATTCGTTACAGGACAAAAAGTTTGTTTGTGTGAGGCCCAAAATGATTCTATTTATTTTGTTGGCCAATTTGTAACTTCTGGCAGAGGTAAATCTAGGACTGAAATTTTAGATAGCATTGAAGATAATCCCCCTGAATATAAATACTTTGAGGCCCTACCAACTGGAAAAGACAAAAATTATTATGCTCCATTGTACCGGATAACCTCCAAAAACTGGGAGACGCAAAGAAAGTATGGCAAAGTTGATAAATTTAGAGATAGTTTAATGGGAGGAGGAAACAAGAGAGTTACCTTTTTTGACGGTAAGTCTCAGTTACCAAATTTTATGCTTATGCGTCCCGATCCTATGTACCCTAGAGCTATGAGACAAAACGGTATTCATGAGTCTAGTCTATCAATAGTCAGTAAATGTATGTTGGGAACTCCTCAAAGCCTTGGATGTTTAAGAATGTCAGACTACACATCTAAATTTTTAAGGTGGTGGACTCCACAGAGCGCTAAATTATTTGTATACATTGATGAATCTCGCTGTACTAACAGCGTTATTGATAATATATACAAAGAAATGCCTTTTAAAAATATAAAAGAGGGAAATGTATTTAGGCGATGGATACACAAAAATCATTTAAAATATGCTAAAAAACTTGATTTAGATACTAAAGGTTCCTGTAATAATTGTTACATGTATCAAGCTTGGAGTAATTTTAAAAATGAATTTTTAAGCTCAGACGAAGGCCGTATATTTGCAGACAGAATTAGTTTACAGTCTCAAAACATAGAAAATCACTTGTAATTTGGAAAAAAAAATAGGTTTATTAGGCGCAATTATGATTGTAATTGCAAATATGATTGGAGTTGGTATTTTTACAAGTTTAGGTTTTCAATTGATTGAACTTTCCGATTATCGTGCAATATTGATAATGTGGGCTCTTGGTGGGTTTTTAGCATTAGCTGGAACATTTTGCTACTCTGAACTTAGTGCAGCTTATCCTCGCTCTGGAGGTGAATATCATTTTTTAAATATTTCTTTTGGTAAATTATTAGGGTTTTTATCTGCATGGACTTCTATGTTAGTTGGGTTTGCTGCTCCAATAGCCGCTGCTGCCTACGCATTCTCAAAGTATATTAATGCATCTATTGGTCTTAAATTGTCACCAATCTTAATTGGAGCTACTTTAATTGTTGTGATTAGTATATTACAATCAATAAATACTTCTGTTGGAAATCAATTCCAGATCTATTTTACAATTGGAAAAATAGCTTTAATTATTCTGTTTATTGTCGGAGGTTTTTGGATGATTTTAGATAATGACTTTTCAACCCAAAAAACAAACTTGATTACAGGAGATTTAATAGATCAAATTTTAAGCCCTGGATTTTGGATTGGTTCAATATTTGTATCATACGCATATTCTGGTTGGAATGCTACAACTTATATTATTGATGATATAAAAAACCCAAAAAAGAATGTTTTGAGATCTACTGTTTTTGGAACCATATTAGTAACTATTTTGTACTTATGTCTTAATTATATTTTTTTAGAATCTTCACCAGCCATAGAAATGGCTGGAAAAGAAGAAATTGGTTTTATTGCTGCTAAAAATTTATTCGGGTCAAAAGCTGGTTTATTAATAAGTGCTGCAATAGCATTCTTTCTAATTTCTTCTGTAAGTGCTATGACTATTGTTGGCCCTAGAGTCCTTAAAAGAGTTAACCAAGATTATAAAATTTTTAATTTTGGAAAAAATGAACATAAAAACAATCCTCCAAGATTAGCTATTTTAATTCAAACCGTAATTTCAGTACTAATTTTGACAACCAGCAGTTTTGATTTTATTATAACTAGTATGGGGTTTTTGTTAAGTATTTTTTCAACTTTAACTGCGGCTAGTGTAATAATTTTACGCGTTAAAGAACCAAACGTTGAAAGACCTTGGAAAGTTCCACTATATCCAATAATACCTTTATTATATTGTTTTTTTAATTTTTGGGTAATTTATTACATTATAATTAATAGGCCAATTAGTGCTTTGACTGGATTTATATTTCTATTTTGTGGTTTTATTACTTATTATTTTCTAAATAAATCTAAGGCTAAGTTTTAATTAAAACATAATACCCCTTTTTAAATTAGCAAAAAAAAACTATTATTTTGTTATAAGAAAATTATTAAAATTTCAACACTATTTATTTGTATTCTAATACATTCTTGTGGGTACAACAATTCTGAAAACAAACTTAAACTAAACTAAACTAAAACGCGACTTATAATGACTTTGTCGATAAGTCCTTGTTAGGAAATGAGGCTGTAGCTCCTTTTTACGAAGAAATTTCTAAAGCACTCGATGATCTTTTAGATATAAACTATGATTTAGTTAAACAAACTGAAATCTCTGAATATAAGCTTACCGAGACAGAAACTGATGATCTTAAATCATCACTTGGAAACCTTTTTAGTTCAAGTATGGATCTTGTTGATATTACATCTTCTGGCATAGGTATGGAAATGGCTTATGCATCTGTAGATGAACAGTTGAGGATTTTGAAGGGTTTTGAGAAAACTTTCAAAAAAGAAAATATTTAGAACTTAACTCAGGATTTAAAACCTATATCATTAATGTTTATCCACTCAAGGATATGTTTACTAATGGCGATGATGCTTTAAGTTTAAACTTAAATAAAAAAACGACCAAAGTATTCAAATCAAACCCAAAATTGGATGCGTATTTTATGGATAAGCTAACTCCAGCCTATTACGATCTTATAAAAAGTTGTATGCAATTACATAAAGTAGTAGCTTTAAATAAGCTTCAAAAAAATCAAGTAGTTTCCTTAAAATTACAAATGACGTCTAAAGATAAAAATTATGGATTATTTAAAAACACAAAATCTATCATCAACTTTAAAAAACAACTACTTAGATTTCACTAAATTAAATGATTTAAAAAACTCTGATATCTCCAAAGAAATTGAATTCATGAATGAAAATTCTGTAAAATTACTTGAAAATTATAGCCTTAAATTAAACTCAAAAATTGATTAGCTACATTGGATCTGAAAACCTAGGAAGTTTTGAAAAGATTATGCTATCTAATGTGAAAAACGTTAATAAACGAGAGATTAAGAAAATATTAAGAAAGCTATAGATTAATCAATATTAAGTAACACACCACGGCAGTAATTGATATTTTTAATTACTAAGGTTTAAACTATGTACTTGTCTAAATGTTCTCCAAAAACGAAATTTAGAAAGTGTGTAGTAGTATTGTGTGTAAACCTATTTAGAGCAATATGTAATTAAATATATCTCATTTTTATTTACTTTTTTTACTAAATTTTTGAAAAGGAGTTTTTTGATCAATAAATGGCAATATTCAATTTTTTTTGGTGTGTTAAAATTTTTTTCTTGGACAGAAGCATTTACTTACCTTCCATATTCATCATAAATAAAATTGTCGTCACTAAAAACATGGGACAAATTTTCGGAAATTTTGTTTAGATGCACTCTATTTTCAAAAGTTAATTTCATTGAAATAGAGGCAGTTTGTTTCACAAGCACTAATTTATTCGATAAAAATCGATATAGGATTCTTCAAATAAAATATCACATTGTTCACCTTCAATTTCTGGACAATAACTTACTTTTAAACTTACATTAAATTCTATTCCTTTTTTTATTTCAATATTGACTGTTCTGTCAAAAATGAAATTTGTGGGTACATCGTTATAATCTCTATGTGTTTCTCTATAAAGTTCAAAAGTCTTTTCAAATATAGGTTTTAAAAAGTTGTGTTTTTCGATAGAATGAATTTTATATGCCATTACAGTGTATCCTCCAGGATATCCATAACGATAATAGGTATTTAAATATTCCTTTTCTTTTATTTTGATAAGCTTATAATTCACTACATTTCCCCACTGACCACCATAAATTGTGTCTGATAAGCTGCCTTTTTCTACTACTAAACTTCCAAAACAGTTTCTGCAATATCTGCTTTCAATTCCTTTGAAACTTATTTTAGATTCCTGTTGAGCATTAGCAAAAGATATACTGAAAATTACTATTAAAATAAGATTATTAAATTTCATTTTTTATTAGTATTATGCTATAAAATACCATAAGTATTATAATTATTTCGGCTGCTAAAATATTGATGAAATTCTATTTTATTAGAAAAAATATTAAACTTTTCTTTTTTTCTCATTAATTTAAATATAACAAAAAATAATATTTCCAAGGATTAAAATCGAACTATTTTGAGGAGGATCTAAGTGTTTTTAAAACTTATAATTAGAATCATGACTATCGCTTATTTGCTTTGCGATTTCGTGTAAGTCTGTATTAAATCCTGTTTCATAAGAAAAGGTACTAAGATCAACTCCGTAGATATTATTAAGCCATAATAGTGAGCCTGTTTCTCGAATGATATCACCTTGATGCCCTTTATTATCAACAAACAATGAAGTTGGATGTGGACCAAATCTTGTTATGTCATCCAGCAGTTCATTATTAATATTCATTTGATCTAAATTAACTGATGTCCTCCCTGTTGGAATAGTGAAAATTTTTGTAGAAGGAAATTCAATACGTAAAATATCTACCATCTCATTGTGCACAATATCATTAACAAAATAATCGTACAATTCATGTATAGTATTAAACTCGTATTCTTGTGCACGTTCTTCCCAATCTGCAGGGAAATCAATTTGTGGTATCGCTATAAAGATTGTAATGTTTGGATTGTTTTGCAATGCATAGTTTATCCATGAACGATGCCCTTCAATACGATCATCGGTTTCATGGCCTGCTGTCATCCCGAAAACATCAATATTTCCTGCATCAAGAGCTGCTTTGATTTGTTGGTGTTCATTACTGTCAGAATCATTCCAAAAATTGATTGGTCTTCCATTTTCCCCTCCACGAGTAATTCGGGTACTGCTGTGATTTTCAAATCCAGCGATAATCGACAAGTTATCAAGTTTTTCAGCATAGGGTTTAAAGAAACTATTCCCGATAAGTAGCATATTATAGCCCTCTGTTTCTATTGACTGTGAAGAACTTTCTTCATTATCACATGACATAAGCATCATCATTAACGAAGCTGTCAAAAATATGATTTCTTTCATTTAATATTACTTTTTGAAAAAAGCTAATATAAAAAATATTCCCTAAAATAAATTTTATTTTAGGGAATAATGCCGTGGAGCAAAAGGGAGTAAAATCGAACTATTTTGAAGAGAATTTGATCTCACTCTGTAAATCGTTGGATTAAATGTAACCTCTTTTATTTATTCCAACACATTTGTAAGAACAGTATAATATCTATTGGCGATAAACACAGCACCTGCTTCATTGTAATGTACGTCATCAGCTAACAAATCGTCATTAAATCCTGTAAACATATCCACTGCCATTACAGAAGAGGTACTCGTTGTTTTATTAGCTGCAATATTTAATATTTCTTGCTGCATTTGTGTAAAAAACTCAGTTAATTCTGAAGTCATTATATCACTTCTACCAGGAGCCATCTGCTCAAGGATAATTGTGATATTAGGATTGTCGGCTTGAAGAATATCAATTATATAATTGATATTTGATACTGCTTGTGAATAGGGTAATCCTTCAAGTGCGTCATTACCCCCTGGCGAACTTAGTAAAATAATATCAGCAGACCCCGTTTGATTTAACCAACCACCAAGGCTATTTAGTATTTCACCAGATGTCCAACCACCTCTACCTTCGTGGTCTACATCAAAATTCATATTATTAAATGTTGGATAAGAAGATTCGTCAGTTTGAGTTCCAATAAAATCAAAAATCCAATTATTTTCTTTTAAGTTTTTCCAAAGTTCATATCTGTAGCTTTCAAATTCAGGTCTAGACCCCTCAACTCTTGATGCTCCTAGAGCTAGTATTTTATTTATGGAGGGGCTTTGTGAATTAGTACTAGAATCATCATCTTGATTGCATGCATTGAAAGTTAATATTAATAATACTATTATCAGTAATTTAATTTTTTGAATCATTTAGTTTTTTTTAAAATATAAAAATTTTGTTTTCAATCTAATTAGTTACTAATATTTATTGTTAGCTAAATTAATCAAAAAATTATTCCCACGATTAAATTATTATTTTAGGAATAATACCTAAAGTAGAGAATAATTTAAATCTTGAATCTTTGCCAGTATTTGTATTAAATAAATTAGCTGTCAAACTTCTTCAATAAAGCAGGTAAATAAAAGATATCTGTAATCAAAGCAATCGCTACTGTCCCCGCACAAAGCAATCCAAAATCTCTGACTGAAGGTACAGCGCTTGAGGCTATAATCAAAAAGCCAGCAACCAGTGCAATTGTAGTTGAAAATAAAGCACCTCCTGTATAGTGCACCGCGCTATTCATCCGCTCTTCAGCTGAGCCTTGAACTTGGTTGTTTTTTCTGTATTTATAAACCAAATGAATGGTATCATCCATCGCAATCCCTAGCATAATCGGGGTAATCATCGCTGTTGTAACGTCAAGTGGGATATCTAAAAGGGTCATCAATATTGCTAAAATTGTTAGCGGTAATAAGTTAGGAATCAAGACTAAAATGGTAGTGCGTAGGTTTTTTATAAAAATTATTAAGCACATAAATGCGACAAAAAAAGCTGCAAAAAAGGATTTGAATTGAGTTTCTAGAATAAAACTATTTAACTGAGCAAAAACAACAGCAAATCCATTAATTTTGAGTTTGTAATCATTCGTGTCAAAAGAAGATTCAAAAGCTATTTTTATATCATCCAATACTTGATTGAGTTGCGATGTACGACCTTCCATGAGCGTTAAGGTAAACCCTGCGGTCGTCAAATCTTTGGAAAACAATTTAAAAAAACTATTGTCCTTTACATCAACTCCAGAAAGTGTATTTTTTAACTCCTCTCTAGATACATTCTGTGGAAATAAAACGGGAGTGCGTTTTTCTAGAAATTGTTTGATATTAACTACCGAAACAGGATTAGAAATAAAAGTATTGAGCTCTAATTTTTTTTGAAATTTCTCTAAGCATTTTAGCGCTTCTTTATTCAAAATAACATCACCGTTAGACGTAGAAATGTTTATTTGTAAACGGTTACTCCCTCCGAGTTCTATCTCTACAGCCCGTAAATCTTGCTTTGCCTTTCCTTCAGCTAAAAGATTACGAGAATTTGTATCTATTTTAATTTGAAAAATAGCATAAAAACCAATTAATAAAATAGCGGTAAAACCAA
>JAQWYU010000205.1 GCA_029253805.1 Flavobacteriaceae bacterium
CTTCTATTAGCTCTACGTCTTTGTAATTCTTGATTTCTTTTATTTCTCCGTTTTCATAATACAATATCTGCTCTCCTTGTTTTAAATCATCAACCCAATTTATCTTATACTTAACCTCTCCACTTTCGTAATAACCTGTATCTTCTCCTTGTTGTATTCCGTCTATATAGTTGACTTTCTGTTCAACCTCTCCACTTTCGTAATAATATATTAATTCTCCTTGTCTTTTTCCATCTACATAGTTGACGTTAAATGTAACCTCTCCACTTTCATTATAACCTGTCTCTTCCCCTTGCTTTCTTCCATCTACATAATTCACTTTGTACTTAACCTTTCCACTTTCATAATAACCTATCTCTTCCCCTTGCTTTCTTCCATCTACATACATGCCTTCTTCTTGAATTTTTCCACTTTCATAGTAAACAGTAGGTCCAAAAACTCCATTTTGCATTTTGGCAAGAATTGCTCTTTGACTATGTGATAAAAAGCTAAAAGAAATAAGTAATACGAGTGTAAATAAAATCTTCTTCATAATAGTTAGTTTAAAATATAATAACTGTTAGTTTGTTAGTGTCAACCAAGTTATATCAAATTAGTATGAATTCAAAATACTGCAAGCTACTTTACTTTCCAATACAAAAGTTAGCGAAAATGTTACCTAAAAGATCATCAGAGGTAATTTCTCCTGTAATTTCTCCAAAGTGGTGCAAGGCTTGACGAATATCAATAGCTAATAAATCTCCTGAAAGCTTTGCTTTAATGCCTTTTTGTACTTTTTGTACCTCTGCTAAAGCTTTGAGTAAAGAATCATAGTGTCTAGAGTTTGTAATAATAGTCTCGTTGTTACGCAAGACACCAGTATTTACAAATTCCAATAACTTAGTTTTCAAACATGAAATGCCCATATCACTTTTAGCTGACGTATAAAGAGTGTGTGGATATATAATTGATTTCTTAACAGTTCCAATATCAGCTAAATCTATTTTGTTAGCAACTACTATTAATTCTTTATCTGGATATTTCTCTTGAATTTTAAATATTTCGTTGTTAAATAAAGTAATTGAATCAGATCTTAGCTTAGAAACATCTATCAAATATAATATGACTTGCGATTGAGTGATTTTCTCAAATGTTTTTTCAATACCAATACTTTCTATAATATCCTCAGTTTGACGAATACCAGCTGTATCAATGAATCGAAATTTAATACCTTCGATTGTAATTTCGTCTTCAATAGCATCTCGGGTTGTTCCTGCAATATCGCTCACAATAGCTTTATCTTCATTTAATAACGCATTTAAAAGGGTAGACTTTCCAACATTTGGTGCTCCGATAATAGAAATTGGAATTCCATTTTTAATCACATTTCCTGTTGAAAAAGAGTCAATCAAATATTTTAAAACTTTAATAATTCGATTAAGCAAATCTTGAAATTGTTTACGGTCTGCAAACTCTACATCTTCTTCAGAAAAATCAAGCTCCAACTCAACAAGAGAAGCAAAGTTTAATAATTCGTCTCTAAGTTCTTTAATTTTGTTACTAAACCCGCCACGCATTTGCTGCATGGCTATTTGATGGGAAGCATTATTCTCACTCGCAATCAAATCAGCTACTGCTTCTGCCTGACTTAAGTCTAATTTAGCATTTAAGAAAGCACGTAATGTAAACTCTCCAGGATTGGCAATTCGAGCCCCGTTACGAACAAATAACTGTAAAATTTCTTGTTGTATATAGGTGCTTCCATGGCAAGAGATTTCAACAACATTTTCTCCGGTATATGATTGAGGGTTTTTAAAAATGGAAACTAAAACTTCATCTATAACCCTACCAGAATCAGTAATATGACCTAAATGAATCGTATGTGACCTTTGATTAATCATTTTTTTAGAATGGATTGAATTAAAAAAATCATCAATCATTAAAATAGAATTGGGTCCAGAGAGTCTAATAACTGCGAGGGCTCCTGCTCCAGAAGGTGTAGCTAAAGCTATTATAGTATCTTTTAGATGCAATAGTTTTTTTTACAAAAGTATTAATATTACTTCAAATGATATATGTAATAATTTTAAATTATTTTTGTACCTTATTTATTCAAAATTAATTATGAAAACTTATATATACACATTATTGATTTTATCGTCTTTAATTAGCTGTAAAAACCAACCAAAATTATCGAATAACGAATATCTAGTCAATGTTAAATGCGAGGGAGTTTTTAATGGACTCAGAGCATATTTAAAAACAAATACAAACCCTCGTAGCGTAAGAATCACTGATACTGCTATAGTTGCCAATGGTTCTTTCAGTTTTAAGGGAGAAATCAGTGGTGTTGAAATGAGAGTCTTGACAATAGACGGAGTAAATGGACAAACTAATATTATTCTTGAACCTGGAGAAATTGATGTTACAATATACAAGGACAGTATTTTTTCATCTACAAGTGTAGGAACTTACAATAATAATGTATTTGACGATTACAAAAAACAATACAAAAAACAATATAATGTGATTAGTAACTTACGAGATTCGATTATGAAATTAACAAATGATCCGATAGTTTTAAATCAACTTAATAAAAAAATGAAATCTCAAAAATTATTACTAAAGAACTTTGGTTTTAATTTTATCAATACATATCCTGATTCTGATTTTTCATTAACATTATTAAATAGCGCAATAGGTCAAAAAGGATTTGATATGGATCTAGCTAAACAAGCATATGATAAAATTAATATAAGCATAAAAACAAAAACAGTTGAAAATCAAATTATTTCAAACCAAATCAAAACAAAACTCAATAAAGTTAAGAAAAATGAGTTAATAAAAATTGGCGAGAAAGTTCCCAATTTTTCAGCACCTAACTCTGAAGGAGTTGTGTTAAAGCTTAATGAAATTAAAGGAAAAGTAACGATTATTGATTTTTGGGCATCATGGTGTAAACCTTGCCGAATCGAAAACCCGAATCTTGTAAATCTATATAACGAATATCATGTTAAAGGCTTAGAAATTATTAGTATCTCTCTAGATTCAGAAACCCAAAAATCAGCTTGGATCAAAGCCATCGAAAAAGATCAGCTAAACTGGTATAATATTTCAAACTTAAAATCATGGAATGATCCAATTGCGCAGCTTTATGGTGTGAACTCTATTCCAGCAACATTTATTATAGATAAAGATGGTGTGCTGATTGACAAACGACTAAGAGGCAGTCAGTTAGATAATAAAATAAAGGAACTTCTTGATTTCTAATTTCGCAGCTAACTAAATTTTTTTGTTTTTGTGCATTAAAAACAGAATTAAAATTGGAATAGCTAGAAGAATTACCATCCACAAATGTGTCTTTAAAACTTGCGGAATAATTAGTATAGTTAAAACATATCCTCCGATAGCACCACCAAAATGAGCATCATGACCAATATTTCCTGTGCGCGACTTCATTCCGTAAATTGAATATAGCATATACCCTACTCCAACAATGTAAGAAGGAATTGGAATTGGGATAAAATATAGATATAATTTCATTCCAGGATACAGAAGTATAGCGGAATATAAAATACCGGTAACTGCTCCACTAGCACCAACAGCTGAGTATAAAAATTCTTTTTGATGGAAATAATAAGACAAAAAATTACCACAAATTAAACTTCCAAAATAAATTAAAAAAAAGTTTACTGGACCTACACTAGCTAAAACAATATCAGCAAAAAAATAGAGGGTAAACATATTAAATAATAAATGCTGAAGATCAACGTGTAAAAAACCAGATATTAATAATCGAAGTTTTTCGCCTCGCTTAACCCCTCCGACATTGAATTTGTATTGCTCAAAAAATGAACGGTCTTTAAAGCCTTTAAAAGAAGTAACAACATTAATTGCTATAATTATTAAGGTATAAATACTAATTTTCATAAGGACTAAATATTAAATAAACTATATCTTTGCGAAAGTAAATTTAATATTTTAAATGCAACTACTAGCATACATTTTAATATTCCCTATTCTTTGGATAGTATCCATGCTTCCGTTCAGGTTACTTTATTTTGTTTCTGACTTGTTATATATTTTAATGTATTACGTTATAGGTTACAGAAAAAAAGTAGTTAAAAAAAATCTGAATCTTGTATTTCCAAATAAATCCGAAGCTGAATTACGTATAATTTTAAAAAGATTTTACCATCATTTGTGTGACATGATAGTTGAGTCTGTCAAATCAATGAATATTTCCATTGATTCTATGAAATCTAGATATAAATTTAATAACCTAGATATCATTACTGACTATGAAAAGCAAAATAAAAGTATCATTTTGATGTGTGCACATTACGGTAGTTGGGAATGGATTTTTATTCTCCAAACTTACACGACGCATCGCAGTTATGCTATTTACAAAAGACTCCAAAATAAATATTTTGATCGACTAGTAAAATCAATCCGAGCTCGCTACAATAGTTATCTCATTACTACTAAAGAAACGTTTTCTGTTATGGAGGAGGCTAGGAAGAAAGGCATCTTGTCCATGAGCGGTTTTGCATCTGATCAGTCTCCAAAAAAAGACAAAGCTCGCTATTGGGCAGATTTTATGGGGATCAATGTTCCTGTACACACCGGTGCAGAAGCTCTGGCTAAGAAATTGGATATGCCAATAGTATTTTTTTCTGTAAAACGTATGAAAAGAGGGTTTTATGAGGCAACCTTTCAAACCCTAGCTGATAAGCCAAAGTCATTTAAGGATTATGATATCACAGATAGGTTCTTGAAACTTGTTGAAGATCAAATTATCGAGGCGCCTGAATACTATTTGTGGACCCACAATCGTTGGAAGCACCGAAAGGTTTAAAACTCCGCCACTTCTTTTATTTCATTTATAATTTTATTTGCTAAATTGTCCGCAGCTTCCTGAGTTGGTGCTTCAGTATAGATACGTATAATAGGCTCTGTATTGCTTTTTCTAAGGTGAACCCATTTATTTGGGAAATCTATCTTAACTCCATCAATAGTAGATATTTCCTCTTGATCATATTTTACCTTTATGGCTGCTAATATTTTATCTACATCAGTTGTAGGAATTAAATCGATCTTCTTTTTACTCATAAAATATGAGGGATAGCTAGCCCTCAGTGTGCTCACCGCTATTTTACGTTCTGCTAATAAACTTAAAAATAAAGCAACACCCACTAAAGCGTCACGTCCATAATGAGATTTAGGATATATAATTCCACCATTCCCTTCTCCTCCAATAATTGCGTTAGATGATTTCATCGCATTAACCACATTAACTTCGCCCACTGCACTTGCTGTATAAGTACCACCATATTTTTGAGTCACATCTCTAAGAGCTCTTGTTGAACTTAGATTACTTACAGTATTTCCTGGTTTATGACTTAAAATATGATCAGCACATGCAACTAAAGTATATTCTTCGCCAAACATCACTCCATTTTCGTCCATAAATGCCAAGCGGTCAACATCTGGGTCAACAGCAATTCCAAAATCAGCACCACTGGCTACTACTTTTTCAGATAAGTCTGTTAAATGTTTTTTTAATGGTTCTGGATTGTGAGGGAAATGACCATTGGGTTCACAATGTAATTTAATCGGTTCAACTCCCAATCGCTCTAAAAGAAGAGGGATTGCAATTCCACCAGTTGAATTAACTGCATCTATAACCACTTTAAATTTACAACCTGAAATTGCTTTTGTATTTACATATTCTAAATCTAAAACAGTATCTATATGGATGTCAAAATAAGCATGATTTTTGGTTATGACTCCCAAATCATCAACACTAGCAAATTCTATAGAATTAGATTCTGCAATATCTAAAACGCGCTGGCAATGTATAGAATTTAAAAACTCGCCTTTTTGATCTAATAACTTTAAAGCGTTCCATTGTTTTGGATTGTGACTCGCTGTTAGAATGATTCCTCCATCTGCATGCTCTAACGGTACTGCAATTTCTACGGTTGGTGTAGTTGATAGATCTAAATCTATCACGTCAATACCCATTCCTATCAATGTATTCATGACCAAATTTTGAATCATCTCCCCCGAAATTCGGGCATCTCTACCAATTACAACGCGGTAAGACTTCTTAGTTCTTTGTTCCTTGATCCAAGCGCCGTAAGCGGATGCAAACTTTACAGCATCGATAGGAGTCAAGTTATTACCAACAACACCTCCAATAGTACCTCTGATACCTGAAATCGATTTTATTAATGTCATGAATTTAAATTTTTAACAAATATAAGGCTTCAAATTATTTATATTAAATGTATTGATATTTTTGCCTTAATTTTTTATCAACTAATATAATTCCATATATTTTTATACTTTCCTATTTTGGCATACGTATGCGCAATGTTTTTGTGTACGGGATCGCTAAGATTAGGATCAACATCTAGAGTTTTTTTAGCCCAATGTCTTGCTAAGGATAAGATGTCTTTATCTTTTACAATATTGGCTATTTTAAGTTCTAAAACCCCACTTTGTTGTGTACCCATCATATCTCCAGGGCCACGTAGCCTAAGATCTACTTCTGCAATTTCAAATCCATCGCTAGAGTTAACCATCGTTTGCATTCTTGTTTTACTATTTTCTCCTAATTTATGACTTGTCATTAAAATACAGTAACTCTGTTCACTTCCACGTCCCACACGTCCTCTTAATTGATGGAGTTGCGATAATCCAAAACGCTCGGCACTTTCTATAATCATGACGGATGCATTTGGAACATTCACCCCAACCTCAATCACTGTTGTAGCTACCATAATATGTGTTTCCCCTTTTACAAAGCGTTGCATTTCAAATTCTTTATCTGCTGGCTTCATTTGTCCGTGCACCATAGATACTTGATACTTTGGCATTGGGAAATCACGAACAATGCCCTCATAACCATCCATTAAGTCCTTAAAGTCTAAAGTTTCACTTTCATTTATTAATGGATATACAATATAAATTTGTCGTCCCTTTGCAATTTCTTGCCTAATAAAACCGATAACTTTTAATCGATTGGTATCATAGCGATGAACAGTTTTGATTTGCTTTCTTCCTGCAGGTAACTCGTCGATTACAGAAATATCTAAATCGCCGTAAACAGACATTGCTAAAGTACGTGGAATCGGAGTTGCTGTCATAACTAAGATGTGAGGAGGAAAATTATTCTTTTTCCAAAGCTTGCTTCGTTGTGCGACTCCAAATCGGTGTTGCTCATCAATAATAGCTAAGCCTAGGTTTTTAAATTTCACCTTATCTTCCAACAAAGCATGTGTTCCCACAATAATATGTAATTCACCAGATTCTAATTGTTCATGTATAACACGTCGAGCAGCGATTTTACTTGACCCAGTTAATAATGCAATATTTACTCCAGTTAAATCACATAAAGGTTTCAATCCATTATAATGCTGAAATGCTAAAATTTCTGTGGGGGCCATCAAAGTCGATTGAAAATTGTTATCAATTGCAATAAACATAGACATCAATGCTACAATCGTTTTTCCAGAACCAACATCACCTTGTAAAAGTCGATTCATTTGTGCATTACTTCCCATATCGATTCGAATCTCCTTTAATACTCGTTTTTGAGCATTTGTTAATTCAAAAGGAAGATGATTCTTATAAAATGAATTAAAGTAATCTCCTACAGTTTCAAATCGATAACCTTTAATTTTAGACTTATGAATAATATTTTTTATAATAAGTTGTAGCTGAATATAAAAAAGCTCTTCGAACTTCAATCTAAACTGAGCTAAACTTAATATTTTTTGATTATTTGGAAAATGTATGTTCAAAAGCGCTTCACTTTTAGATATCAATTTTTGATGCTCTAATATTTCTGAAGAAAGTGATTCTTCAAAACGGCCATTTAATTGCAAAAAAATCTGTTCCATAATTTTACAAATAACACGATTTGACACACCTCTGTTTGATAATTTTTCTGTTGACGGATAAATAGGTTGAATAGCCTTTGATAACCCCTTATCAAAAGTAGTTTTCAAATCAATGTCAGGATGGGGCATATTAAAAACTCCATTGAATAGATTTACTTTTCCAAAAACAACATAATCGGTGTGGGTTTTTAATTGATCACGAATCCATTTGT
>JAQWYU010000206.1 GCA_029253805.1 Flavobacteriaceae bacterium
ATTTCCTATATTTGAGTAAACTAACTTATTATGAAAAAAGTATTTGCCATATTGTGTGTTTTAGGAATAGCTTATCCTTACTATTACATCTTTAAATTTATTGAAACAAATGATTGGAAATGGTCTACTTCACTATTTTTTGAACAAATTAACCAGAATTATGCAATGAGTATTTTAAATGCTGATTTAACTATTGCAGCCACATCTTTTCTTATTTTTCTTGTTTACAAATTAAGAGTAAAAGCAATCAGTAAAAATCAATTTACAAAGTATTTGGTTTCTTTATTTATGGTTGGCTTTTCATTAGCCCTGCCATTGTATCTATATGATAATTATGAAAATAAAAATTAAACCATATCCATATCCTCCTCTTTCAGTTCAGCTATTTCTAAATCTCTTAAGTAGGTTAAAATTATAATTTGTTATATTTGAGATATGAAAAAATTATATAGGTGTCCTGAAAAAGGATACATTGGTGGCGTCTGTCACGGGATGGGAGAACATACTAATATTGACCCCATTATCTGGAGAATTATAACAGTTTTTGGTGGGCTTGGTTTTGTTTATATAGTACTTTGGATTGTTTTAAAAAAAGAAGGAGTACAAAACATGTATAATTAAACCATAGGAATATCTACGTCTTTCAGTTCCGCTATTTCTAAACCTCTTAAGTAGACTAAATTATTATGAAAAAACTACTAGTACTCTCCGTTTTACTTGTTTCTTTTATTTCTTTTGGGCAAGATAATTGGAAGTTACAAAACTACTCAAGTTGGAATTATTCTAATTTCCGCCAAAACCAACTTTTTAATCAGCTGTTTTCTACTTCTGACCCTGACTATTTATTATTAGATGCTGCAGTGTACTACTTGACCAATGAAGAAAGAGCTAAATTAGGTATTCCTGCACTACCTTATCATAAATTATTAGAAGTTGCTGCATATAATCATTCTATGAAAATGGCAACCACAGGTTTTTTTTCACACAGAAACCCCATTGACACATCGAGAGCCAAAACAAAAGACAGAGGAAAGCTCGCAGGAGTTTCCAACCCTAAGTTTGCAGAAAATATAGCGATGAACTACATCCGTGACAATGCTACATACTTGCAAGTTGCAACGACGCTCATTGAACAATGGATGAATTCAACCGGGCATAGATCAAATATTTTATCTAATAAAGCCAAGCAAATGGGGGCTGGCACATACTATATTAATGGTAAAATATATGGTACTCAAGTATTTCAATGGTTTTATTTTGTTGATGAAAATTTCAACGGCAAGGATCAATTACCAAAGCAAAAATAGAATTCGATTTATAGCTTTATCGATTATTGATAGGTTAATCGTGTTATTACTAAATCAGCGCCTATTATTATTTTGATTTTTTTAACTATTTTTAGTGAATCAAAAAATTAGAATATTTTAATTATTTTTAGTAGTTGATATAAAAATATTGATTTTCATGAATAAGCCATTTTTTCACACTAGTTTCTTAATCCTCTTTTTATTTCTTTCGTCTGACATTTTTGCAGATTCTCCATTAACATCTATTTCATTTTGGGATATTTCTGAAAGTTCCTTGGTTCAGAAAACAGGTCGTTTAGGTGGCAAGAAAAAACTTAATAATGCTAGGTTTAAATTTTTAACTGATTCCAATACACCTATTTTTGATAAAATGGCACTAGTTAATGCGATGGGATGGGACAGTAATTCTAAATTTAAAAACTCAGAAATATTTCTAAAAAAACTAAAAAAAGAATTTCTAAAATCTATTAAAAAATATCGGAAACGACTTTCAAAAGCACCACCTTTAAATTGGGACAATTTAGAATATGATGATTATGGTTTCATCTTGAGAAATGATAAGACTGAGAAATATTTTATACATGGAAAATTTTATGGCTCAGTTGATGAATTTGATGCATTTTTCGCTGTTGAACCTCTCATGACACCAGAAGAGATTTTCCGTGCTTATTACAGTTTTAAAGAGTTAGGTCTCAAAGATTGTTATAATGTTTATTTATATTTATTAGCAATGGATAATTATTGGGATGTGTCT
>JAQWYU010000207.1 GCA_029253805.1 Flavobacteriaceae bacterium
AAAAAAACTATATGAGTGAAACTATGATATAATTGTTATTATAAATTCTTTATTTTTGTAAAACTAAGAATCTGCCATATTAAATTACGACTATGAAACATAAAATTATCTCAACTACGCTTTTTATTTTTACCCTATTGGTAGTTACACCCAGCCAAGCTCAAGAAAAGAAAAAATATAAAATTAATACAATAGCATTCTACAATGTTGAAAACCTATTTGACACTATTAATAATCCAAATAAAAATGATGAGGCTAGCCCCATAATGAATTTGAAATCAAATTTAAGCAGAGTTTACAAAAAGAAGGTTCAAAATATGGCAATGGTAATTTCTCAGATTGGGTCTAAAGAATCTGAAAATTCACCAGCAATTATTGGGCTTTCCGAAGTCGAAAACAAATTAGTAATAGAAGATCTAACAAAGGAACCGTCTCTCATTTCAAAAGATTATGCTATAATTCATTTCGATTCACCAGACGAACGTGGAATTGATGTTGCTTTAATGTACCAAAAAGCTTTATTTAAACCCATCAGTTCTAGCACTCATGAGTTAAAACTTATGGATAAGAATAGAAAAACAAGAGATTACACTAGAGATCAATTGCTTGTTAGCGGCTATTTAGAAGGGGATTTGATTCATGTAATTGTTAACCACTGGCCTTCAAGAAGTGGTGGAGAAGAGAAAAGTCGATCAAAACGCTTGGCAGCAGCACGATTAAATAAACAACTTATCGATTCTCTTCAATCTAATGATCCCTATGCCAAAATATTTTCACTTGGTGATTTTAACGACAATCCCGATGACAATAGTATAAAGAAAATATTAAACGCCAAAGAGGACATAGGACTTGTTGATTTCAAGGGAATTTATAACCCTATGGAGACTATGTATAAAACAGGCTTAGGCACTAATGCATACAAAGGAACTTGGTTTCTATTTGATCAAATATTAATTAGTAAGCCTCTACTCAATAACGACTTCAGTTCATTTAAATTTTATAAAGCTGGTGTATTTAATCCCTCCTACTTAATTAATCAACAAGGTCCATATAAAGGGTTTCCTTATAGGAGCTTTACCTACAAAAAGGGGTTTATTGGTGGGTTTAGTGATCACCTCCCAGTTTATGTGCATTTAATTAAAGAAATTGATTAGCGTTTTCAATTAATAAGGCCAAACGCTCCACGGAATTCTAGATAGAATTAGAACTAGGGCTATGCTATAGAAAATAGCAATAGTTCTGTATTTAGGCTCAGAAATCAATTTCTTTTTATGTTTAGAATAGCCTATTGTAATCAAAGCTACAGCTAGAATATTAATTGATGGATGCTCAACAAGATATAAACGAATATTGCTGTTCTTCATAACTTCTCCTACACCCAAGTCGTTCCAAAGATCAAAACGAGCAGAGGTAAAATATAGAAGAAGACCAATAAGTAACTGAATATGCGAAACAATTAGAGTAAATAGTGATAATCTGAAAGCATTAGCATCATAGTCTTTATTGGAAAAATATCCGGTCGCAGATTTTAATACGGCAGAGATCAGTACAATAAGTACTAAATAAGCCCAATAAGAATGAATTGTTTGAATCACAACAGTTTATTTTAAATTTTAGGATTTACTCCCATTTGTTCTCAGCAGGCTCTCCACCCCAAATAAGAGTTGCTAAATAAGGGTTGTCAATAAAAGGATTTCTATTACCCTGAGCTGAGTATATGACCGTGTTTCTCTGGTTTTCAAATTCAGAAACTGGATCTTCTAAATTCCAAGTTAGAAAAAGGTCTAAATTACCAACAGGTGCAAAACTCTCTCCGTATCTAATGTTTAAATATAGGATCATTCGTGCTACATCACCACGCCATTCATCACCGGGGAACCATTTGTTAGATGATGTAACCGAATATTCACCACTTCCGTCTGCAAAAGCTTTATTACTTCGTGTCGTATTAATGCTTGCATCACATACTCTAAGGTGATAGAGATCGGTAAGTGCAACAGAAGAATTTAATAATGACTGTGGGTAAACGTGCTCAGTATTAAACGTCTGAGGTGAATAAGAATTTGAGCCAGAGGTATATTCTTGCCAATAACGTGTTTCTCCTGAATACATCAACACCACGTTGTCAGAAGTCGTTAAGTCTGCATCAGCGTCATATAAGTATTGGTGTCTTTGTGTATAGGTTAGTATCGTGGTGTGGTTGTCAGTAGTATGGATTGACAATTCATCATACATTATTCCTGAATCTTCAGAGAATTGAACACCAGTATAATAATCTACTAAATCTGCAGGAATATTAAATAAGAATGTGTCTAAGACAGTAATAGAAACAATAGCAGACGAGCAAGTGTTTTCTGGTGAGTCATCATCACATAAATTATAGGTGAAACTGTCTGACCCTACGTAATTTGTCGGAGGTGTATATTGAACTGATCCGTCTGAATTCAGAACTGCTACTCCCAAAGTACCAGAAACATCAATTGAAAAAAGAATCGCTTCATCTATTACATTATCGTTATCTAACAAATCAGTAATTAATTTAGTAGTATTCTTAGTGACATTATGGGAATCATTTTCAGCAACTGGATTGCCTTGGTCAGCTACTATAATAGTAACTGTTGCTGTTGAACAATTAGCTGGCGAATTGTCATCACATAGCGTGTAAGTAAAAGAATCTTCACCAACGAAATCATCAGCAGGAGTATATGTATAAGTATCGTCTCTATTGTCTACTATAATTCCGTTTTCGGTAGTGGTTTCATCAAAAGACTCAATGTATGCATAACCTTCAATAGTATCATTTGA
>JAQWYU010000208.1 GCA_029253805.1 Flavobacteriaceae bacterium
TCACCATAATTGGTTCTAAATAGTTTTTATCAAGAACTAAGGAAATATTTTTATTGTTTGCTTTGATTTCTAACAGTTCGTATACATTTGAAATAAGTTGAATAATATCAAAAGCCTCACAATTTAAATTTAAATCCCCTATTTCTAGCTTTGTAATCATGTCTAAGTCCTTAACAATATAAATTAACCTATCGACTCCTTTATCAGCGCGTTTTAGATACTTATCTCTTATTTCAGGATCCTCAGCAGCCCCATCAATAAGGGTGGAAATATAGCCCTGAACTGTAAAAAGAGGCGTTTTGAGTTCATGGGATACATTTCCAATGAATTCTTTGCGGTATTCCTCTCTGACTTTTAATGCTTCGAGTTCTAGTTTTTTGTTTTTAGCGTAGGTATCGATTTCTATTTTCAATGTTGCCATATCAGTGTTAATAGGGCTATTATTAAAAGTAGTTGTCTCTAAGAGTGTAAGATCTTTATAAATCTTTTTTATGCTATTAAAAACATACTTTTCAAGACGCAAGTGAATTAAAACAGCTGAAAAAGTATAAGAAAAGAGAGTCCAGTAAAATAAAAAATAGAAGTTGATTTCTGTAAATATGTACAAAAAAACACTCAATAGGAGTGTTTGAAAAAGCGTTATATAAAACGCCGTAAGTAAAGAGAATTTTTGTGAGTTTTTTAATTTATTTTTCATTAAGTTGTAAACTTATATCCGACTCCTTTAATTGTTTTAAACGAATCGTCTCCTATTTTTTCTCGTAGTTTTCGAATATGAACATCAATCGTTCGACCGCCAACAACCACTTCATTTCCCCAGACTTTGTCTAAAATTTCATCTCTTTTGAAAACTTTACCTGGCTTAGAGGCTAACAAAGATAATAATTCAAATTCTTTTCGAGGTAAAACAAGTTCGTTTCCTTTGTGTATAATCTTGTAAGCCTCTCTATCAATTGTTAAATCACCTACTGTAATGAGTTCTGAATTTTCTATGGGAGTCGCCTCGTTAAGGCGTCTTAGTAATGCTTTTATTTTACTAACTAATACTTTGGGCTTGATTGGTTTTGTGATATAGTCATCCGCACCGGCCTCAAATCCGGCTACTTGTGAGTAGTCTTCACCACGAGCTGTTAAAAAGGTAATAATCGTGTCTTTTAGCTCCGGAAACATACGGATTTGCTCACAGGCTTCAATCCCATCCATTTCTGGCATCATGACATCCATAAGAATCAAATGAGGGTGGTTTTTTTTAGCAGACTTCACAGCTTCCAGTCCATTAGAAGCAGTTAGAACCGTATACCCCTCTGCAATCAAGTTGTAGCTTAAAATTTCTAAGATATCTGGCTCGTCATCAACTAGCAGTATTTTAATAGAATCGTTACTCATTATTTGTGTTTGTAATATTTTATAAAGATAGAAAAATTAAACACTGTAGTGAAAAATATAAATTTAATAACATTAAATTAAAGCCCTCATAACATTAGCACGAAAGCATTCGTAAAATCATAAATTAATTAACAACATTGTGTTAACTATTAACAATCTTATTAAAACCTAATTTAATTTTCTTAAATTTAATCTAACAAAAAAAAAAACCATGAAAAAAATTTACGTTTTAATTTTAACATTTACTATTTCGAGCTTATCTTTTGGACAAATTACAGATATTTATATAAGTATGTTTGGAGAAGGGTCAAGCAACAACAAATTTATGGAAATATATAATGGCACAGATGCAGACGTTGATTTAAGTCAATATTCAATATCTTCATGTAGTAATGGATGTGATATAGCTGATCAATTTGATTATCCAGACAATGTTTTCTTTGAAGTAGGCACAATAATTGCCGCGGGAGATGTATACGTTATAGCACATGGCTCTGCTGATCCATTAATAGTAGCAGATCAAACATTCAATTTTTTATCTAATGGAGACGACTTTATGGCCTTGACGCTTGCTGGAGCTACTGCGGATTCGTATACTATAATAGATGCATTAGGAGATATGGGAGGTGACCCCGGATCTGGCTGGGAGATTGCTGGAGTTACCAATGGAACACAAAACCACACCCTGGTAAGAAAATCAACAGTTTGCGGGCCTAATCCAACACCTCTAGGATCATTTGGAACCAATGCTGAAGACTCTGAATGGTTGGTTGGCGCGATTGATACTGGTTGGTCAGACATCGGAACCTATGCTGGCTGTGCTAGCGGCCCGGTATTGTCAATTAACAACCCTAGCAATGGACAAGAATTCACTTCAGGAACAACAGCCGTAACGCTGTCTGTAAGTGTAGCCAATTTTGAAGTCGATGCGACTCCGGCAAATGGTGGAACTGGTGACGGCCACATTCACTGGACCTTAGATGGTGTAGATCAACCTATGAAATATGATACTGCGGATGAGACAATAAATGTTGTTGATGGTGGTTCACATACCGTTGTAATGACTTTAGTAAATAATAACCATCAGCCTATAACACCCGAAATTAGTCAAACAGTTAGCTTTTCTGTTCTATTTCCTTGTGATTTACAAGTAGGAACTATTACGTCTACTTGTGACAGTACTACAGCTGAAGACACAGATACGTACACCACAACACTTGCTTTTACTGGTGGGGGTACAACTACTTACATAATTGGTACTGGCGAGACTGGAGTTATTACTGGAGATGATCCTTCTACGGTAAGTGAAGGAACTATAATTGTGAGTGAAGTTAACGAAGGGACAGATTTTGTTGTAACTTTTAATGGCGATTCGTCGAACAGTTCTTGCGACTTGACAAGAAGCATAAGCAGCCCGAATTGTAATCCTGCAATAGAACTCCCTTTTAACGATAACTTCAGCTATAGCAATGGTTCATTAATATCTGCTTCAAGTTGGAGTACTTTTTCTGGGACAGAAGGTGACTTAATAGTAACTGATGGACAAGCATTAGTTCAACACGGTACTCCGTCTGAAGATGCTAGTGTCGCATTTAACTCTGTTGTTGGCTCTATATATTACGCTTTTGATTTTACAGTTAATGCCGCTGAAGCAATTAGTGGAGGCGACTATGAATATTTTTCACTACTGAAGGATAATGGCAATAACTTCCGTGGAAGGCTCGACATTGTAAATGCAAATACTGAAGGAAATGATTTTACAGTTGGAATTTCAACGAAAGGAAGTACAGCTGACACGGTATGGGCTTCTGACTTAAGCTTTGGAAATACCTACAGGGCTACTGTTAAGTTTGATCAAGACACAAATATTGCTCAATTGTGGATTGATGCTAGTTCAGAATCTGATACGTCAATTTCTGGGAATGATGAAACTGATCCTGGAACAACAATCACACAATTTGGCTTAAGACAATCTGATTCATCTGTAAACGAAAGTATTCTCGTGGATAATTTAAATATCGCACAAACGTTTAATGAAACATTATCGACTAACTCTATGTCTATTAATACAGATTTCAGCATATACCCTAACCCAGCTAAGAATGGATTTGTAAACATTACTTCAACCGGATCTGAAACGATACAAGCTAACGTGTATGACATACTTGGAAAGCAAGTCATCAATGCAGCTGTTGCAAGTGGTCGCTTAGATGTATCAACACTTAATGTAGGTGTTTATATTGTTAAGCTAACACAAGGAACGGCTACAACTACTAAAAAATTGATTGTTCAGTAATCCATTTTAAAATACTTAAAAAGAGCGTTGTCTTATGGCAACGCTCTTTTTATTTTTAGCTACTTTTGTAGTGGAATTTAAGTGATATGGTTAGCAAAGATTTAATTTTTAACATCACATCCGAAGCCAGTTTTAACGCGGCGGCTTTAGCTGTTTTTAAACATCAATTTGAATATAACTCTGTATATCGTTCGTTTTGCGACTTACTGTACAAACACCCCAGCGAGGTGAAGACAGTGCAACAAATTCCTTTTTTACCGATTCAATTTTTTAAGAGTCACACAATCGTGTCTAATAGTAAATCTGCAGATGCTACCTTTTCAAGTAGCGGGACTACTGGTAATATTGTTAGTAAGCATTTTGTGAGTGACTTAGATATTTACAAAAAAAGTTTTAGACAATGCTTTCAATTATTTTATGGTGATATAAAAGATTATACAATCTTAGCATTATTACCATCGTACTTGGAACGTGGAGGCTCTTCATTAGTTTACATGGCTAATGACATGATTA
>JAQWYU010000209.1 GCA_029253805.1 Flavobacteriaceae bacterium
TAACATGAGCAAATCCTATTACGACCCATCTGATTTAAGAAAATTTGGAAATATAACGGACTGGAATGAGGAACTTGGTAAAAAATTTTTCGACTATTACGAAAAAGTATTTGAAGAAGGAGCCTTGACAGCGAGAGAAAAATCTTTAATTGCCTTGGCCGTATCTCATGTTGTTAAGTGTCCATACTGTATTGATGCTTACACACAGGATGGTTTGAAACGTGGAATAACTAAAGAAGAAATGATAGAAGCTGTACATGCTGGTGCAGCAATAGAAAGCGGTGCGACTCTAGTTCATGGAATACAAATGATGAATAAATATAAAAAATTATCAATGTAAACAATGCTTGCAAAATCTCTAAAAAAACGCGAAAACGAACTTGCCAATGCCAAAAGACAATTAAAGATACTTTCACAAGGTGTCTTTGAAAATGGAGAACTTCCAATGTTTAATGCCCAGCTTGAGGCTGTAAACAAGTCTGTATTGAAATCTAAAGCTTTGGAAATTCTGCAAATTAACGTTGGATACATGTGCAACCAGGTTTGCGCTCACTGCCACGTTGATGCGGGTCCTGACAGAAAAGAAATTATGACACGTAAAACAATGCAACAATGTTTGGATGTTATAAAAAAAACAGGAGCACACACACTAGATCTTACTGGTGGTGCTCCAGAAATGAATCCTAACTTTAGATGGTTTATAGTAGAGGCTACCAAAATTGGAGTCAAAGACTTTATTGTACGTTCCAATTTAACCATCATTACAGCCAATAAAAAATACTATGATTTGCCAGAGTTTTTTAAAAAATATAATATCCACGTAATTTCTTCAATGCCACATTGGACTAAAGGAAAAACAGACAACCAAAGAGGCGATGGAGTATTTAACGCCTCAATAAAAGCACTAAAAATGCTAAATGCTGTTGGATATGGTATGCCTGAGTCTAAATTAAGACTAGACTTAGTTTATAATCCTTCCGGAGCTTTTTTACCAGGCAATCAAGATGCGATGGAGTTTGATTTTAAAAAAGCATTGTTGTCTGACTTTGATATTCATTTTCATCAGTTATTTTCAATTACAAATTTACCGATAAGCCGATTTTTAGACTATCTTTTAGCCTCAGATAATTATAACGACTACATGTACAGTCTTGTTGAAGCCTTTAATCCTGCAGCAGTAGAAAACGTAATGTGTACAAATACCCTTTCTGTGAGTTGGGATGGATGGCTGTATGATTGTGATTTTAATCAAATGTTGGAGCTGAAGGTAAATAGCCCTGTTCAACATATCAGTAAATTTAATAAAGAAGCTTTATCTGATCGAACTATTTGTGTCTCTCAGCATTGCTATGGCTGCACTGCTGGCTCAGGAAGTAGTTGTCAGGGAGCAGTTGCGTAAGTAAATGAGAAAACTAATTATTATTTGGATATTTATGGTAAGTACTATTGCTCTCTCTCAAACCACTATTGAGGGTGTCTTGAACAAATACAATGACCGATCGATTCCTTATATTTATATAGAGAGCTTGAAAAAAAAGGCAAATGAAGCATTAATTTTAGATTCAAGAGAAAAAAAAGAATTTGAAGTAAGCCATTTAAAAAATGCCCAATATATAGGATTTAAAGACTTTGACTTATCAGTTTTAGACAAACTTACAGCAGATTTAGCAGGAAATAAAGATCGACTAATTGTTGTTTATTGCTCGATAGGTGTTCGCTCTGAAATTATAGGAAAAAAACTAATGAACCACGGCTTTACAAATGTACATAACCTATTCGGTGGTATATTTGAATGGGTTAATAAAGGAGAAAACGTCTTTCATCTTGGAATTCAAACCCAGAAAGTACATGCATATTCAAAAAAATGGAGCCGCTTCCTAACTAAAGGGATTAAAACCTATGAATAATAATCTAATCATTGTTTTCGTTAGATCACCAGAACTAGGAAAGGTCAAAACAAGACTTGCAAGATCAATTGGAGACCAGTCTGCTTTAAATATTTATAAAATTTTATTGAAGCACACAGCTGCTGTACTGCGTGACTTGAGTTTTGACAAGGTCGTTTATTTCTCCGAAAAGATAGATAATAATGACTTCTGGGAAAATAGCTTATTTGAAAAAAAACTTCAGAAAGGAGCAGATTTAGGGGAGCGAATGCATCATGCTTTTGATAACGCTTTTAACAAAGGATATAAAAAAGTATTAATTATTGGCAGTGATTTATTTGATCTTACTTCATCACTCATAACATCTGCCTTTGAAGCGCTAGAAACTTATGATATTTCCATAGGTCCTTCCTTGGACGGCGGTTATTATTTACTGGGGATGAAAAAACTCTACCCAGAAGTATTCAAAAATAAAAAATGGGGAACAGATTCAGTATTAGAAAATACTCTACAAGACTTAAAAAAACAAAAAATTAAACTTTTAAAAGCCTTAAACGACATTGATACACTTGAAGATTTACGACAACAACCCAAATTATTATATAACATACTAGACTATGATGCATCTCATTGATGAAACAACTGATTATTTAAAAGAAAAAGGATTTGATAATCCTGAAATAGGTATCATTCTTGGTACCGGATTAGGCCAGCTTATTGACCACGTAGAGATTATTAAAGAAGTGAGTTATAATCATATCCCAAATTTTCCAACTGCCACTGTTGAATTTCACAAAGGCA
>JAQWYU010000210.1 GCA_029253805.1 Flavobacteriaceae bacterium
GTTTCAAGCACCTCTCCGTTGTCTCCAATTATATGAATTTGAAACTCTCTTGGAGGTTCTTTTTCACTTATATGTTTCTCAATTGATAGCTTAGGTAAAGTATGTTTTAAGGCAATGTCCAATAGCTTCAGTTTCTGAGTGTTGTTTAAGGTGTTGTAATCAAGGTCTTTTAAGATGTGTGTTATTAGCGTTTTAAGGTCGCTACGGAGGTCTATGCTTAATGATTTCCCTCTTTTGCTTGTCTTGCCCGCTTCGCTTGCTGTCTCTGAATTAAACCCCATAAAAATGTGTTATTTTGTGTTATAAGTATATAATTATTTATAAACTAATTTGTATTTTCAAATAAATAAGGCGGTCTATACCACCGCACTTAAACAACTATAAAATATCTAAATAACATTCTTATAAAACTTATAAATAAATATAAAAAGACTTGATACGCCCCCTGTTCCTTTATGTTTAGTTGATATTGCTAATATCTTGTTAGCTAATTGACTGGGTAAGCTGTATAACTGTTGGCGTACAACGAAACATAAAAAGGTTTAACAGTTGCAGTCCTCACGCAGATTTTGATTATGTCTAATCCAAAGAGCGTCCATAGTTTGTTAGGTGCTGAAAGTACTCGGCAGTTCTTATGCTATACCGACCCTAAAGGGAATTATAGTGTTTTATATTAATATATAAATAACAAAAAATGATTTTGCATTTTGCTACTTGTATAAAACGAAATTACAGATGATATGGTTGATTAGCAATAGAGTTTTATAAACACTGAATAATAGTTTTTAACACCAACTATAGTATACTTGGCATATCTTTTTCCTTCAGTTCAGCTATTTCTAAACCTCTTAAATAGGTTAAACCTACATTTCTTATATTTGAATAAACTAACTATTATGAAGAAGATATTATTTACACTCGCTTTACTTATTTCTTTTAGTCAATCTATTTATTCACAAAAGTTTGACGGTTTCACCCATATTGCTATTTATGATATAGATTATCAAAGCGGAGTTGATGTTTATGAACTAACACCATTAATAATTGACTTGTTTGAAAAAAAAGGATTTGAGACTTTGAGAATTGATAAAGATTACAACCCTTATGATGGTTATTTACCGAACAATTTATGCCAAGTTCTTTTCCTTGAAGTTTATCACTCAACTTATGTAACTGGAAGTATGAGTTTAGAGTTTTCTGATTGCAATGAAAAACCTTTTACTAAATTTTCAGACTCTGGGATTAAGAATCTGTCAGTTACTCCTAAACACGGATTTAGAGGAAAAATGAAGAGTCTTCTGAAAAAAGTAAAGAAAAAAATTGGTAGAAAATATAAATTTAATTCATCACGAACTCCAATTCTCCAGAATTAACGGTTTTCAAAAATCGGACTATTAGATGACCCAAATCCTAATCCAATAATTTTTAGATTAATGGCAATGATAACTTTTTGGCCTTCATTAATTTTAATAGTTATTGGGATTATAATACAATTAACTAAACCACAGGCATATCATCCTCTTTCAGCTCTGCTATTTCTAAACCTCTTAAATAGGTTAGGCTTACATTTCTTATATTTGATTAAACTAACTAAATGAAAAAGCTACTCTTACTCTCCGCTTTATTAATATTCGCTTTAAGTTATGGACAGACCCCAATAACAGACGCTAATATTGCACAAGCTCTTCTGTGTTTATGGTGTTTAACGTTTTTGTGGCTAAGTCGCTAAGTGTTTGTCTTATTTCACTAGAATGCTTGGCCTTGCCTCGTCTAGATTTCTTACCTGCTATTTTTGCTGTTTCACTACTGAATCCCATATGTTATTTTACGTTAGTCTAACTATATAACGAAAGGATTCTAGTATTTGTAGTTTCTAGAATTAACAGATGAAGATATGCCTATGGTTTAGTTTTTTTTTCTAATGAAGTTCCAATGCCTGCACCAAAACATAAACCTAACGCAATCCATAAACCAACATTATCAGTAGCACTTCCAATTATAATTCCTGCAAGTAATCCTATACCTGCACCTAAAGATATTTTTGATTCTTTCATATTGAAATTAATTTTTTCATACTCCAATTTACAACATTTAATTTTTACTTAAGCTATCTGAAGAGCTATGGTTATTGGTAATGGCAAGTCAGTAGCTTCTACTTTATAGCTTCCATTGTCTGTTTTGAGTGTATATTTAAGCGTTGAAAAACAATAACTAAAATTCTATTGATTTATTATTTTTCAAAGTTTTCTTAACTTGTAGGGATAAACTAACTAAATGAAAATAAATCCATCTAATAAAGAGCTCTACACAGATTCAGGAGCGTTTTTAAAACGTTTACGCTGTCCTATTAGTGTTATGTGGAAAGATATGAGTGAAAATGGATCAAATACAAGGATGTGCTCTGGCTGTGAGAAAACAATACATGACACAGAACATCTCAGTGATGCTGAATTAGAATATTTATTGACAAATGACCCACAAGCTTGTTTGAAGGTAAATCTAAATCAAAATAATGTTAAAATAATTCATTAATGGTGTTTAAAAAACTCTTAAACATATTTAGAACTAAAACTAATTCTCATGTAAAGAAGGGTGAAATAACTTGTACGGAATGCGGCTTAGTTTATGATAACACGCTTGGATTTTTTAAAAAAGAAGCTAATGAATGTCCTGATTGACAGTATATAAAAATACTCACAGACAAGTCTTTTGATGAGATGAGTGATAATCTCAGAGTAATTAAAACGATACGGGGTGAGAGAGCTATTAAAGCAGCTAAAGACATGGGGTTAAAACTACTTGAATTAAAAGCAGAAGTGAGTGATGAGTTTAAGGTAAAATATAAAAAGCTACAACACAGAAAAACAGGAGAAATTATAACAATAGGAGACTTCAGAGAAGGTAATGGATCGGAATGGAAAACATTAGTTAATTGGACTTCTAGGAACCCTTCAAAGTTTTTTAGCCCTTATGCTGCCTATGTAATACCTAAAGACTTAAAAAAAGGAGAGTGTGTGCTTATAAATGATGTAATAACGAACCATGTCTCAGGAAGGTGGAATCAAGGAGATGTTTATAGACTTTCAAAATCTGAGGCTACATGGACTGGTGAAGATTTTTATATAGATGTAAGCTCTTATGCTATTGGCGATTTTATTGGATAATTTTAAATTAAAACTTAATAAAACATGGGACTATTTAATTTTCTAAAAGCAGGCGGTGAAAGAATAAAGCTTGCAAAAACATTTGCTCTAATATACATTGAGGAAAAGACATTGTCTAGCTTGGGAATAGACGAAATGAAGAGTAAAACGCTTGATTTAGTGTATGTTGCAAAAAAAGGAATAGTCGAACGAATGGAGCGCGAACAAATGAGTATGATACACAAACTTTCAATTCCAGCAATAACGGGGAGCAGTATAAACACCATAACTATTATGCAAGCATGGAAATTAACAATATCACGTTTATAATAAATTAAATAATTATGGCTATACACAATGAAACATTAATTAACAGAGCTAATTGGATGAGAGGTTTTTTAGAATCACTTGAATACAGTGATAATATTTCAAAAGAGCAGATACAAAGATTGAAGTCAAAACTTGATGAGCTAATTACAGATATTTCTGAGAAATTTGATAATGAACTTCCATTCGAAGAACATGATTCACCATATACAGAAGGACACATTACTAAAGATAGTCAATCTTCATATCCTAAGTTAAAGAAAAATTCAGCAGATGATTTGCCGTTTTAGATTAAAATTATCAAATTAAATAGATGATTAGATTTTTGTGTATTCAAAGGGGTGCGTATAACCCCTCCCACTAAAACACCATATTTTAGGCTTTCAAAAAATAAACCATCTATAAATATAAATATAGCATTAAGTTAACCCACATGAGATATCTACTCCAATGTTTTAGTAAATTTTTTTTGAGAAAAAAAAGAACAAACGAGTTTAAGCCTGTTATTATACCACAAGAATTATCAACTAGGAACAAATGGCTTTACCCAGAGGATAACTACGGTAAATTAGAACGTGGTGTTGAATGAGAATAATTAGATTCTTTAAATAAACTACTAATCAATACAAATATAGCATTAAGTTAATGTGTGTAAGTGATGAGTCCCCTCCCAACAGAAACCCCACACCAAACTTGCAGCTTTGGGGATACCCCCCTAAACCATAG
>JAQWYU010000211.1 GCA_029253805.1 Flavobacteriaceae bacterium
TTCTAAGATTAAACTCGCCTTATAGGTTTCAGAAAGTCTAAAATAACCCACTGGGTAATGATCTGGATTTGATAAGTTACTTATATTACCCCGTATTGTCGAAGGGGTGGTGTCAAAAGGCCTTCCACCTTCTTCTGTCTGTTCAATTAAGACAGTCATGAAGTTGAAATGTCTTTCGTCAATCCCCATTATTTCTATGTTTATTTCATCTCCAGCGGTTAGCTCGTCATAGAAATAGGAAAACGTAAATACATTTCCCTGATAAAATTCGTCCTTAGTGGCTAGAAATAAATTCATCCCTAAATCAAATAAATAATAATCATCTCGCTCTTGACTATCAGTAAAGGAGATTAGAACTTCTTTTTCATCCCCTCCAAATAAAGTATTATTCCCTTGTAAAATAGTGTCTATGGGTGCTGAATACATGAGTTGTTCATTTGTAGATTCATAGACTTCATCGTTATGTACAATTCGGATTTTATAGTCTGTATCAAAAGCTGGAGTGTATTGCAGTTTATAAACTTGATTTGTGTTATCGTACTCAAATTCATGAATTATATTATTTGTAAGGTCTATAAGTTCCAATAAAGCTTCAGAAACTATTGGGTTTTCTTCCTGGTAAAACGGACCTGATAAGCTGAGTTTAATTTCTTGAGTTATGGATTCATTTGGAGACATCTTTAATGATGCTTCAACGACTAATCGAGGGCTATCGGTTGGTAAATCAAGCTGGATGACTTCTTCACAGCCAATCATTAGCAATCCAATACAAAGTAAAATAATTTTCTTTTTCATTAACTAAAATTTAAAATTATATGAAACGGCTCCTATGGCTCCAAATAACGATAATTTGAGCGCTTCATTTTGTCCAGTATCTTGGTTTTCTCTAAAGTTCAAGGATTGAGTGTTTTTTCGATTGTAAAGGTTGTATATACTAAACACCCATTCACCTTTCCATTGCCTATCTTTACTTTTTTTAGGGGTATATGTTCCTGAAATATCAAAACGATGATAGGCATCTAAGCGACTTGAGTTACGGGATTCAAATGTTGAGACAATCAAATTGTTGTATTCGTATTGTCCATTTGGATAGGTTGTAGGTTGTCCTGTTTGGTATATGAAATTAGCATTTAATTTCCATTTATCGTCAAGGTCGTAGCTAGAGGTGATTGAGATATCATGGGTTTTGTCATAGGGAGTATTGTACCAGTTACCATTATTGATTCCAGGATCTAAAGCGCTTAGTCCTTTGGTTTGTTGTTCGGATTTGGAGAGTGTGTATGCAATCCATCCTTTAAACCGTCCTCTATTTTTTCTAAATAATAATTCAAAACCGTATGCTCTAGATTGTCCATTAAGAAGTACTTGTTCAATTGCTTTATTGGCGATTAAGTTAGCGCCGTCGATGTAATCAATTCTGTTTTTAGTTTTTTTGTAAAAACTCTCAATTTCAAGATCGTATTTGTTATACCTTTTAAAATATCCGATAGCTATTTGATCTAAAATTTGAGGTTGAATGTATTTACCACTTGGAGTCCAAACATCTAACGGAGTAGGAGAGCTTGTGTTAGAAATCAGGTGTAAATATTGCGTCATTCTATTATAACTAGTTTTTAGAGATGTATTGTCATCTAGTTTGTAAGAAATTGCTAGTCTAGGTTCTAAGTTTAAAAACGATTTTATAACTTTATTAGTGCTAATGGTTTCGGACCCAATTGGATTAATTTCTTCGTAGAGTTGTAGATCCGTATTGTAACTTACTGCTTGATTATTTTCATATAGGTTTAGTTCTTTTTGCCCGAGACGCAAAAAAGAACTTAATCGAGATCCATAGCTAAAAGTAAGTCGTTCGGATAGTTGATGTTTAATATCTAAGTAAATTGCATTTTCAAACGCAAATTTATTTGTAAGCCCTTCTGTATTTATCCCCGAATCTGGCCTATTTGGGCTAATAACTCCAGGATTGAACCGGTAATAGGTACTGTGTAAACCATATTCGAGTTTGTAGCGGTCGTTGACATACTGATTAAAGTCATATTTGATGTTCATGTTTTGAATGCCAGAGTTCCATTCAAACCCTACAAAATTTAAGTTTAATCCGTAATAATAATCAGAGTATATAAGTGATAAATTTGAAAATAGTTTATCGTTAAACAGATGGTTTAATCTAAAATTAACAACAGTATTTCCGTATGTGTTTTCAAAGCTGTTAGAAACATTAAATACATCCCTTCCAAAGTAAGCTGATAAATAGACGCTATTTTTTTTATTTAATTTGTAGCTTAATTTAGTATTTAAATCATAAAAATAAGCAATGTTGTTTACGTCAAAAAGTGGAAGAAATAAGTGAGCATAAGTTGCGCGACCACCAAGTAGAAATGATCCAACTCCTTTTTTTAAGGGTCCTTCAAGCAGTAAGCGACTAGCCACCAGTCCGACTCCACCATTGGCTTTAAATTCATTTTTATTTCCTTCTTTTTGATAAATATCTAGAACAGATGAAACGCGTCCTCCGTATTTGGCAGGAACTCCACCCTTGTATAATTTTAAACTTTTTATTGCATCTGGGTTGAATACTGAAAATAATCCAAACAAATGTGAGGAGTTAAAAATAGTAGCTTCGTCCAACAAAATTAAGTTTTGATCAGCTGCACCTCCTCGTACATTAAATCCTGCAGCACCTTCACCGCCACTAGAAACTCCCGGCAAAAGAGTTATAGCCTTGATTACATCCGCTTCTCCAAATACAACTGGAATTTGTTTGATTGAAGAAGCTGTTAATGAATTGACACTCATTTGGGGGGTTCTAATATTTAAAGACTCAATATTAGTTTCTATTAAAACTTCTTCCAATGCTTCGGTAGCTTCATAAAGTGTAAAATCCTTGATAATATCTTTGTCTAATATTATAGTTTTTTTTATGGTTGAATAACCTATATTACTAATAGTTAATTCATAAACCCCCTTCGCCAATGTAATTGAGTAGAAGCCGTACTCATTCGATATTGTTCCGGTCTTTAATTTATCAATTATGATATTTGCTCCAATAAGAGTTTCGTTTCCTTGATTCTCAAAAACAGTTCCGCTTAGAGTGAATCGCTCCTGTGAGTTTCCATACAAGTTAATACATAATATTAAAAATATTATTTGGGATTTCATATGATCTAATTTCAATCAAAAATAAATAAAAAAGCACCTCAAAAGGTGCTTTTAACAAAAGATTAGTTATAGATTTAGTTAGCTAAAATATTATTTAGTGTAATGCTTGGTCGCATTGCTAGATCTGTCTTATCGATATTTGGAAGATAATATCCACCAATATTCATTGCTTTGCCTTGAACGTAATTTAGTTCTTTAATTATGGTGGCTTCATTTTTTAAAAGTGCTGTTGCAATAGTTGTGAATTCTGATTTTAATTCAGCATCTTTTTCTTGTTTTGAAATTGCCTCAGCCCAGTACAGAGCAAGATAAAAATGACTTCCCCTGTTATCAATTTCTTTTACACGCCTGGAGGGAGATTTTTTTTCATCAAGTAATCTTTCAGTTGCGAGGTCTAAAGCTTCACTAAGAATAGCTGCTTTATGGTTGTTGTTAGTGTTACTAAAATGTTCCAAGGACACAGCTAGTGCTAAAAATTCACCTAAGGAATCCCAACGCAAGTGATTTTCGTTAATAAACTGCTCAACATGTTTTGGGGCTGAGCCTCCAGCACCTGTTTCAAATAATCCTCCACCATTCATTAAAGGAACAATAGATAGCATTTTTGCACTTGTTCCAACTTCCAGAATTGGAAATAGATCAGTAAGATAATCTCTTAAGACATTCCCAGAAACAGAAATTGTATCCTCTCCATTTTTTAACCTTGAAAGTGTAAAATGAGTCGCCTCAATAGGAGCTAGTATTTGAAGTTCTAAACCATCAGTGTCATGGTCTTTGAGGTATATCTTTACTTTTTTAATAAGTTCTATATCATGCGATCTTTTAGAATCTAACCAGAAGATGGTTGGAATATTTGAAGCTTTTGCTCTTGTCACCGCTAACTTTACCCAGTCTTGAATTGGAGCATCTTTTACCTGACACATTCGCCAGATGTCTCCTTTGTTAACTTCATGTGATATTAAAACAACACCTTTATTGTCAATTACGTCAACACGTCCTTTTGATTCAATTTCAAAAGTCTTATCGTGTGATCCATATTCTTCAGCTTTTTGAGCCATTAATCCAACATTGGGAACTGTCCCCATTGTTGTTGGGTCAAAGGCTCCATTTTGTTTGCAGAAGTCAATAGTTGCTGTATATATTCCAGCATAACTACTGTCAGGGATAATCGCCTTTGTATCTTGCGCCTCCCCCTTTGCATTCCACATTTGCCCAGAAGTCCTAATCATTGCAGGCATTGACGCATCTATAATTACGTGACTAGGTACGTGCAGGTTGGTAATGCCCTTTTCAGAATTAACCATAGCTAAGTCTGGGCCATTTGCTATTGCTGATTCGAAGTCAGCTTCAATCTCTTGACGTTTTGCGGTCTCTAGTTCAGCTACTTTTTCTAAAATATTTCCGTAGCCGTTATTAGTATTTATTCCAATTTCATCAAAAAGAACTTGATGCTTTTTAAATACGTCAGAAAAAAATAATTTTACTGCATGTCCAAAAATAATAGGGTCACTTACCTTCATCATTGTAGCTTTCATATGAAGCGACAGTAAGACGTCTTTGTCTTTAGCGTCCTTTATTTCTGCTGTTAAGAATGATTTTAGAGCTTGTATATTCATGACTGTTGCGTCAATAATCTCGCCCTTTAGTATAGGGATATTTGATTTTAGTTCGGTAGTTATATTTTGTGTATCGGTATGAACAATACTAACAGCTGTAGCACGTGAAACTGTTACAGATTTCTCATTGTGAGCAAAATCTCCTTCTCTCATTGTAGCTACGTGTGTTTTTGAGTCTTTAGACCAAGCACCCATGCTGTGAGGGTTTTTCTTGGCATAGTTCTTCACTGCCCTTGGGGCTCTACGGTCCGAGTTGCCTTCTCTGAGTACAGGGTTAACTGCACTTCCTTTGATTTTATCGTAACGAGATTTAATAGATTTTAGCTTTTCACTTTTAGCGGTCTCTGGGTAATTTGGGATTCTAAAACCAAGAGATTGCAATTCATTAATAGCTGCTTTTAATTGTGGCATTGAAGCACTAATGTTTGGAAGCTTGATAATGTTAGCTTCCGGTTTTGTAACTATCATACCTAGTTCAGCTAAAGCGTCTTCTACTTTTTGATCTTCAGAAAGGAACTCTGAAAAGCTAGAAAGAATACGGGACGCTAGAGAAATATCTTTTGTATCAATTTGTACTTCGGAGCTCTTAAGAAATGATTTAATAATGGGTAAAAATGAACGCGTTGCAAGTGCTGGTGCTTCGTCAGTAATAGTATAAATTATGTTTGCCATTATGGGCTATGTAAAGTTAATTTTTTCTTTTGTTTAATTTGCTTGTAGCTAAATTAATTAGGGACGTAAATATATGAAATTGGAATGATTTTATGAGTCAATTTAGTTCTTTAAATAATCAATAATATCAAAATTTGGTTCATTAAAATGATTTGCAAACTGAGCTCAAAAAAAACCCTAAGTGATTAGGGTTTTTTTTGTTTTTGTTTTAAAATCTTACTAACGTCTTCTTTCTTTGATTCTGGCTTTTTTACCAGTAAGCTCTCTGAAGTAAAAGATACGAGCTCTTCTAACTTTTCCACGTTTGTTGACTTCAATTTTCTGTAAGGCTGGTAAATTTACTGGGAAAATTCGCTCAACACCAATTGTACCAGACATTTTTCTGATAGTAAATGTTTCAGAAGTTCCTGAGCCTCTTCTTTGCAGAACAACGCCTCTGTAAAACTGTGTTCGTACTTTTTCACCTTCTCTAATTTCGTAATAAACAGTGATGGTATCACCAGCTGCAAATTCTGGAAAGTCTTTTTTTGTTACAAATTCTTCTTGAACAAATTTAATTAAGGATTCCATTTTTGTTGTATATAAGTTTTATCGAAACAACATCCACGATTATCGCCAGAGGTTAATCCGAATTTGGCTGCAAATATAAGTAAAAAGTGAAAAGAAGAAACTTTATTACACTAAAATTTTTGTTTACACTTAAATATTAGTCTTTTAGTAAGTCAGGTCTCCTAATCTTTGTATTTGCGTGAGCTTGCTCTTCACGCCATTTTTCAATCTTTGGAAAGTGTCCGCTCAATAAAATGTCAGGAACCTTCCATCCATCGTATTCTCTTGGTCGTGTGTATATCGGTGGTGCTAATAACCCGTCCTGAAATGAGTCTGTTAATGCAGATGTTTCGTCTCCTAAAACTCCTGGAATGAGACGAATGACTGCATCACAGAGAACTGCTGCACCCAATTCTCCACCAGAAAGCACATAATCACCAATAGAAATTTCTTTGGTGATAAAATGATCTCGCACGCGCTGATCTACCCCTTTGTAGTGTCCGCAGAGTATAATCATATTACCCTTCATTGACAGTTGGTTAGCAAGTCCTTGATTGAGCGTTTGTCCGTCTGGAGTCATGTAAATAACTTCGTCATATTCGCGCTCTTTTTTTAATTTAGAAATACACTTATCTATTGGTTCAATCATCATCACCATTCCTGCGCCACCACCAAATTGGGTGTCGTCAACAGTTTTATAATTATCAGTTGTATAATCTCTTAAATTATGAAAGTGAACGCCTACTAGGCCAGCTTCTATAGCACGCTTTAATATGGAGGCCTCAAAAGGGCTTTTAATTAGTTCTGGGAGTACAGTAATAATATCAATGCGCATAGAAAACATTTAAGTAACAAATATAATAAATTGTACTATCTAATAATAGGTGAACCGCCTTACTTTGGCAATGTATTTTGATAAGCGAATGACTTGATGACTATATCCAAATTCATTATCATACCATATATACATTATTACATTTTTCCCATCTGGTCTTACTATAGTTGCCTTACTATCATAAATAGCTGGAGCAGTACATCCAACGATGTCACTTGAAACAAGTTCGTCATTTAACTCATATTTTATTTGCTCAACTAAGTTGCCAGTAAGTGCGGCAGTTTTGATTAGATTGTTTATTTTTTTTAGCGTTGTATTTTTTTTGATTTTTAAGTTTAGAATAGCTAAACTTCCATTGGGGACAGGAACTCTAATTGCGTTGGATGTTAGTTTATTTTTAAGTGCGGGAAGTGCTTTACTTACAGCTTTTCCTGCTCCAGTTTCTGTAATAACCATATTGAGAGCCGCTGCGCGTCCTCTTCTGTACTTTGAGTGCATATTGTCCACTAAGTTTTGATCATTGGTATATGCATGTATTGTTTCAAGGTGACCATGCTCAACTCCAAAAGTATCTTCTATAACTTTTAAAATTGGTGTGATTGCATTAGTAGTGCATGAGGCTGCAGAGAAAATATCTATTTTGTCGGGCGAATATTCCAAATGATTGACTCCATATACGATGTTTGCAATCTCTTTACATGGCGCAGTTAGCAAGACTTTTTCAGCACCTTTTGAAACCAGGTGTCTTTTTAATTTTTCTTTTTCTCTAAACACTCCAGTATTGTCTATGACTAGAGCTTTATTTATCCCGTATGCTGTATAATCTATATTTTCAGGCTTGGAAGCAGTGATAACATAAACAGTCATACCGTTTATGATTAATGCTTGAAGATTTTTGTCTACACTTACTGTACTTGGGAAATCGCCATGAACTGAATCACTTCGTAATAGAGCAGCTCGTTTTTCTAAGGTTTCTGAACTAATTTTATCACGGGTAACAATGGCTCTTAGCCTTAGTTGGCTGCCGCTTCCCGATTTACCCATCAGTTCACGTGCAACCAATCGTCCAATGCGTCCAAATCCGTATAACACGACATCCTTTGGCTTTATTGTAGACTGTAGATTTGCTTTTTTTAATTTTTTTGATAAAAAAGCAAATGAACTGCTATTAGAAAGGTCTTCCTTGTGATATTCGTAAGTTAGCTTACCAATATCCAGCTTTGAAGCTGGTAAGTTTAATTGTTTGATAGCTAGTGCCATTTCAACAGAGTCAAAAATGGAGATGGGTTTGTTTACAAATTCACCAGCGTGAGCATGGAGTTTCAAAATTTCACTCACATTTTGGTCCATTAATTGGTTACGAAACATGACTAATTCAATTGAGTAATCGTACCACAGGTCACTAACAATTTTTATAAATTCAACAGCTGATTTTCTACGGTCAGATTGAAAAGTGATTTCAGAATCATAGGTAGGTTTTGATGGCATAAAGTTTGAGTTTTGTATTAACTTTACAAAAGTAAGTTTTCTCAAACGATTTCGTAGATTTTTAATTAAGTAATAATAATGATCATTAATTTCTAATATTTTGATATAAAATATTGAAATACAATGTTTTATCTAAATCGGTAGACTACTTTTTCTCCGTTATTTTTTACAATTGAGAGCCTTATTACATTATTCGAATATTTTTGTAATGCTTTTTGTGCATCGTTGATTGAATTAATGCTAATATCGTTTATTTCAGTCACAAAACTTCCAACATAGATTCCGTCAGATTCCCAATCTTTTCGGTTATTTTCAGAAAGCGATATAACTTCTAATCCATATTCTAAGTTAACAGATTTTAGTGCTTTTTTTTCAGGTTCTTGAAGTGTTCCAATGACGGGTATTTCAATTACAGTTCTTTTTTCTAGAGTCACAGTTAAACTTATCTGTTTATCAGCTCTTAAAATCATAACCTCTACCATGTCATTTGGATTTTTAGTATTTAAAAACCCTTTCAAATCAGAAAACTTTGCAATTGTGACCCCATCAATTTGTTGAATAATATCTCCTTTTTTAATTCCAGCTTTATCTGCACCTGTTCCTTTTTGAATATCGTTTACGTAAAATCCTTCTGTTACATTTACACCAAATTCTTTAGAATTTTTACTATTTAGCTCACCACCAATAACTCCAAGAATACCATTCTGTACATTCCCAAACTCCATTAAGTCTTCAATAACTTTTCTAGCAATATTACTAGGCACTGCAAATGAGTAACCTATGAATGACCCTGTTTTTGACGTAATAGCTGTATTAATCCCAATAAGTTCTCCATTTGTATTTACTAAGGCTCCGCCAGAATTTCCTGGGTTTACCGCCGCATCTGTTTGTATGAATGATTGTGTATTTCGTCCAGATAAATCCCTTGATTTAGCACTTATTATACCAGCTGTAACTGTAGAAGTCAAGTTGAAAGGATTACCAACAGCTAACACCCATTCTCCTACTTTAGCTGTATTACTATCTCCAAAAGTTAGATATTTTAAAGATTCCAAAGGCTCAATTTTCAATAATGCAATATCAGTGTTGGAGTCAGTTCCAATTATCTCAGCTGTATAGGTTTTGTTATCATTGGTGGAAATCTCAATTGATTGTGCTCCTTCAATTACATGATTATTTGTTATAATATAACCATCCGGCGAAATTATTACTCCTGATCCAGTACCTATTTGAGCACGTTGTTGAGAACGACCAAAAAACAAGTCTTCAAAACTAGTATAGCCTTTGCTTGTTGTAGTGTTTTTTACATGTACGACCGTTGGTAATGTTTTGTCAGCAGCAGAAACAAAATTTACAGTTTCTTCAGTCGAGTTTGTATAGTTTTTTTCAATAACAGATATGGTACTTAATGGTTGTCTTTCAACCACATCGATGGGGATACTTGATTCGATAAACAGCTTGTAAGTACTTAGAGTTATCACGCCACCTAATGTTGAAATTAGCAGAATTGATATAAATTTTTTCATAAAAATATTTTTAGACTAAATAGCATCGTAATAAAATTACTGTATTATTGAATTCATTCAATAATTTTAACGACGTTTTAACAGCTTATTTTAATATTAAATATTGTTATATTTGTTATTTATGTATAATCATTCTTTTTTTAAGTATCAGGGCACTGGAAATGATTTTATTTTGATCGATAATCGATTATCAAGTTTTGATAAAAATAATTCATCATTGATTGCTCGTTTATGTAAACGCCGTACTGGTGTTGGTGCAGATGGTCTTATTTTGCTAGAGTCTCATTCAAAATATGACTTTAAAATGGTATATTTTAACGCAGATGGTCAACAAAGTAGTATGTGTGGTAATGGCGGCCGATGCATTGTTGCTTTTGCTTATTCTTTAGGAATTGTTCAAAGAAAGGCTCATTTTTTAGCGATTGATGGACCACATTTAGCAATCTATGATAACGGATACATTGAACTTAAGATGCAAGACGTATTATCCATTTCCTCAAAAGAGGACTATTTTGTACTTGATACGGGATCTCCGCATTATGTTTCTTTGAAATCAAACCTAGATTCACTGGATATGGAATTAGAAGGATCTTTAGTCCGTTATAGTGACACTTTTAGATCTAGTGGTATTAACGTAAATTTTGTTAAAAAAATAAATATGGATACGTTTGCTGTTCGAACTTATGAACGAGGAGTAGAAGCTGAAACTTTGTCTTGCGGTACGGGATCCACAGC
>JAQWYU010000212.1 GCA_029253805.1 Flavobacteriaceae bacterium
CTTCTTCAAATACTTTTTCGTAATAGTCGAAAAATTTTTTACCAAGTTCCTCATTCCAGTCCGTTATATTTCCAAATTTTCTTAAATCAGATGGGTCGTAATAGGATTTGCTCATGTTATATTAGTTTTGTGGTTGATTTGTAAATTTATAAAATTAACTATTATTACAAAGATTTAGTTTTTTATGTGAGTGCTAAAAACTCCAGTTAGTAACCATACATTAGCACTACAGTTGTTTTATTTGAATGCCATATAATTATTTCGATATCGTTTTCGTTTATTGTTTTTCTAATTTTAAATCTATTGTGGAATAAATTTAAAAGCAATTAATCATTTTAATGGTCATTGTATGTTTTTTGTTGTGTTTGGATAATTTGATAAAATATAAATACTAGTTAAGTTTGTATAAAATAGTTAAATATCCTTGCGTCATGAAAATTACTACTTTTTTATTAATATTTACAGTGTCTTATTTTTCTTTTTCTCAGACCAATGTAGACTTTGAAGCTTCAGGAGCTGGAACTGATTGGAATTGGGTAATGGATCAGAACGGACCCAACCCTCCTTTAGAGATTGTGGCTAACCCTAACACATCCTCTGTTAATACAAGCGAAACAACAGCAAAATTTATAGCTACTGCAGAGGGTCAATCTTATGCATTAACTTACACAGACGACATGGGTCCTTTTACTTTTAGCTCAAATAACAGTATTGTTAAAATAATGGTTTTAAAAACCTTTTCAAGCGTTGTTGCATTAAAATTTGAAGATTCAACAAATCCAGCATTTTTTACAATTGTCGAAGTTGCTAATTCTGTAACAAATGGTGATTGGGAAGAATTGACTTTTAACTTTGGAAACTCAGTTGGTAACACCTATGATAGAATGGTTGTTATTCCAGATTTTATTGATAGAGCAGATGACAAAACTATATTTTTTGATCAGATTTCATTTAATGTAAATGACACTCTTGAAGACTATAACCTCGAAAATATTGACTTCGAGTCTTCAGGCTATGGAGCTAACTGGGTGTGGACTACTGATAACAACTACACAGATCCTGTGCTAGAAATGGTTTCTAATCCAAGTACAAATGGACTTAATTCATCTTCAACTGTAGCTAAGTTTATTTCCACAACCGCTGGAGATCCTTGGGCTTTAACATACACAGATAATATTGGGTCTTTTACCTTCACAGAGGCAAATAGCACAGTTACTATTATGGTTCGTAAATCTAAATTATCAGACGTCGGTTTGAAATTTGAAGGTCCAAATCCTGACGGCAGTGGTGGAGTTATCTTTAAGGAAATTAAAGTTGCAAATACACTTACCAATGGAAATTGGGAGCAACTAACCTTTGATTTCAGTTCTGAAATAGGAACCACCTTTGATAGGTTTGTTGTTATTCCAGATTTCGATGATTCACGTTTTCAAGACCATATAACTTATTTTGATCAAATTTCATTTGGAAATCAAACGGCAGGACTTAACGAGTTTGACTTAAATTCTATAAAGTTTCATCCTAACCCAGCAAATAAGTTTATAAACTTTTCTTCGCTATTAAATTCTAATATAAGTGTAGTTATTTATGATATGTTAGGTAAAGAAGTATTAAGATCTGAGCATGCTCAATCACAGCTCGATATTTCTATTTTAAAACCTGGAATGTATTTACTAAACTTCATTCAAGGAATAAATACACAGACAAAAAAATTATTAGTTAATTAGTAACTAACAATTACTATTGAAAAGCCTTTCTATTTTTGCAAAGGCTTTTTTAAACAACTATTATGAAGAAATAAATCAGTAGTTTAAATAATCCATAGCTATTTGAGTAAACGCTTTAACCCCTAATAATAATCCGCTTTCATCAATGATAAAGTCGGGGGTGTGATGTGGAAAAGATCCTTTGCTTCCAGGCGTCATGCCACCAAGGAAGAAGTAAACACCAGGAACCTTTTCTTGAAAATAAGAAAAATCCTCACCACCTGTGGTTGCTTTCATAATAGCAACGTTGTCTTTTCCAGCTGCAGTTTGTAACGAGGGTAGTATTTGTGCTGTTAGACTTTC
>JAQWYU010000213.1 GCA_029253805.1 Flavobacteriaceae bacterium
TGAGGTTTTTCATCATTTTATTTCTGTTTTTTTCCCAATGTTCTTTTTCTCAAATAGTTTACGAATCAATTGAGTCCGAAGCTATGGGGACTACCCGAGAGTTAAAAATACAACTTCCACGTAATTATGAGGTAAATTCTGATCAATTCTATCCATTAATCGTCGTTTTTGACGGAGATTATCTTTTTGAGGTTGTTGCAGGGAACGTAGAATATATCTCTTATTGGAGAGATATGCCAGACGCTATAGTTGTTGGAATAAATCAAGCTAAATCGCGAACAGAGGATACAACATTATCAGTCGAAGATTATTTTCCTTACCGGTCAGGAGCTAAATTTTATGAATTTATTGATTCAGAACTTATTGAATTTATTGAGAGTAAATATCGCTGCTCAGATTTTAGAATTGCGATCGGCCATGGAGAAACAGCTAACTATATCAACTATTTTTTCTTTCAGAAGTCACCTGTCTTTAATGGTTTTGTAGCTTTGAGCCCAAATTTCGCTCCATTTGTACAGGAAAACTTGGTTAGAAAATTGAGTATTAAACAAAAAATTGGACCTGTAAAGCTCTTTTACTATTTATCCACTGCTTCATTAGACACTAAGCGAAGCCAAAAACAAGCAATCGAACTTAATTATAAGATCTCGAGCATAGAAAACCCTAGTATATTTTATGAATTTGATAATTTTGAAGGGTTATCGCATTATTCACTTGTCCCGCGGTCTATACCGAATGCACTAGATAACATATTTTCAGTATACCAGCCAATCAATAGAGATGAATATGAGAAAAATATCTTAACACTTGTTTCTTCACCTGTTGATTATTTAGTGGACAAGTATGAAGCAATTAAGGACCTTTTTGGAATTGAAAAACAAATAATAATCAATGATTTTAAAGCAATAGCTGCAGCAATTGAAAAAAACAAGCAATATGACTTTTATAAAGATCTTGGAGATATTGCCAGGAAACATCACCCTGAAACTGTTCTAGGATCTTATTATTTAGCGCGTTTTTTTGAGGAAACAGGTAAGCCGAAAAAGGCAATGAATGCGTATAGATCTTCGTATACACTTGGTAGCATCCAGGGTTATTCAAAAGATGAAATGCTAGACAGAGCTGATGCAATTCAGAAAGAATTTGGATACTAATGACTAAGCTTAAAACCACCTTTTTTTGCCAGAGTTGTGGAGCCCAATCTGCCAAATGGCAGGGGCAATGCAGCTCCTGTAAATCTTGGAATACAATCGCAGAAGAATTGGTTCAGAAATCATCAAAAAATGATTGGAAACTAGGCCTGAAAAAGACATCTGATCGAGTTTCTACGCCCTTAAAAATATCTGATATTGACTCCGCTAAAACTGTGCGAATGGATACTGCTGATGGCGAGCTTAACCGTGTACTTGGCGGCGGAATAGTTCCTGGTTCCCTAACTCTTTTAGGAGGTGAACCTGGAATAGGTAAAAGTACGTTAATGCTTCAAGTTTCTTTGAAACTACCTTACAAAACTTTATATGTCTCCGGAGA
>JAQWYU010000214.1 GCA_029253805.1 Flavobacteriaceae bacterium
AACATACTTCGCATACGGTCTGCAATTTGTTTTTTTTGTTGGTCAGACATTTTACGACCACCCCATCCATCCATATCAACAGATGTCTTGGAAAAATAATACGCTTTACCTTGAAAATTTTGAGCGTAACTGAATGTGGAAAGTAAAAAAATTACTCCAAATGTAATTTGTTGTAGTTTACTAAAAGAAAACATAATTTTTATTTTTTATATCGACATGCTAAACTACATATAGTTTAATGGTAATACGTTAAAATTTGTTTAAATTAGTCCATGACCTCAACGTGAACCCTCATCGGCCCTCTTTGAGACATTTCATCCATCTTTTTTTCTACAATTTTATCATATTCAAGTTGCGATACGGTTTCTCCCTTTTTAGGAGGCTCTATTTTGATTGGTTTTGTGGGGTTTAATATAACCTTATTGCATAAAATCGTATTACTATCATAACTCAATTCCAAAATAAGGCCTGGGAGTCCTTGGAATTTAGAAGGACCATTGCTGACTGGGATTTGGGGCGTATACCAAGCGGTTATTGTTATACTTTTTTCTGTTGGTTCGTCAGAATGAGTATCTACCTTTATTAGCTGTTCAGCAGTGGCCTTAAAACAGGTGTATTTCCCAATGTTCTTGGTGTCTGATTGTAGTTTCCAATCAATTTTTTCAAAAGTATCTTGGATCAAGAAAACTTTACCCAAAAAATCGGTTTGTTTAGTGTACCGATCTTCTTTAATATTTTTATAAAATATGTCAGACCCACCAGAACTCATAACCATCATTCCATTTCCTAAAGAAGGTGGTGCAAGCGATTCGTCTTCTTTATAGACAGATTGCTCTTGGTCATAAGTTAAAGTAAATGTTTTCTCTGACTGCTTTTGAATCATCTCCCTAATTTGTTCTTGCATCATATATGTCATGGTGCTGTCAAGCTCAATTTCAATTTTATTTTTAGTCTTGTAGGTTGCTACCCCTTGAAATTCTTGGGCACATAGAGTTGAAGCGATAATTGGTAGCAAGAATAAAGTTCTAATAATTGTTTGCATAGTAATTGAGTTTCATAATTATTTAAATCCTACATATATTTTATTTGTTAGAATTAACATCATGGCAACTGAATTGACAAAAACCCTAAAGAAAATCCAATATAGTAGACGAGCAGTCAACAATATTGTTACAACATTTATCAAAAATTTGTATTTTTATTGTAATGATAAAATATTTGGCCTGTTTTCTTTTGCTGTACTGCAGTTGGCTTTTTGGGCAAAGTTCTTTGTCGGCAAAACTAATTGAATCAACTCCTTTTAGCTGTGACCGTTTTGTTGGAGTAGATCAATTTGAATCTCTTTATTATCTAAAATCAAGAGCTTTATTTAAAAATAACAGCCAAGAATTAACAAGCTATAGTAATTTAAGTAATGGTGATATTTCTTCTGTTTCTATATTTAATCCTCTAAAGCTAGTTTTACTATCAAAAAACTTTAACTCCGTTACATTATTAGATAATCGTCTTGCTGAGCTGGCTATTATTGATTTTAATTCAATCATACCTCTAAGAACTATTTCTAAAGTATCTTATGGAAACGACACCTCCTTTTGGATCTTTGATTCCAACACTCTTCAATTAGAATTATTTGACTGTAACTCCTCAAAATCTAGAATAAAAACAGTACCACACCAAAGTGAAATCCTAGATCTTGATAGTGACTACAATTATTGCTGGGTGCTTTTGAAAGATGAATTGCTTTGCTATAACTACATGGGAAGTTTGATTAAAAAACTTCCAAATCAAGGGTTTTCTGAAATTAAACTCTGGAACGGAACCCTATTTTTAAAGAAACTAAATGACCTTTATTATAAACCAAAAGAGATTGATGATTTTAAAGCTTTAAGCTTACCTAAAAATTTAGTGAAACAGTTTTTTGTAACCAACCAAACCTTGTATATTTATGACGAAGAATTTCTTCATAAATACCA
>JAQWYU010000215.1 GCA_029253805.1 Flavobacteriaceae bacterium
ACTGTAATTTTTGCTTTAGCATAAACCAGCTTATGAATAGTTTTTAGTATATCAACCTCTGTTCTCTTTTTAGCCTGTAAACTAGGGTTAGATATTGTTAGGTCAACTATGACCTCATCTCCAAAAACAATTATATTCTTAACAGCCTGGCTATCGACCATGTTTTGACCTTCACCAGGTATTGTAATCGTTCTGAGCGCTCGCTCAATATCATTTTTGTTCAAATTCAAAGCTTTTAATTTAGATAGATTCTAAAATGCAAATATACAGTGAAATGTTTAAAAACAGAAGTGGAATAGATTAAATGATAAAGTTATCAGCTAGAGTGATTTTACAGGGTCCCAGAACACAGAGTTAAAATCTACAACCTTACTATTTTCAATTTTAACACCCTCGTTCTCCAAAAGCTGCTGCATTAAATTAGTACCTTCAAAGTGATGTTTTCCAGTAAGAAGCCCTTGACGATTAACCACTCGGTGAGCAGGAACGTCTTTACCATGAGAAGCCGTCATTGCATACCCAACCATTCTGGAACTTTTAGCAGCTCCAAGATAACGAGCAATTGCTCCATAGGAAGTCACTTTTCCGTATGGAATTTGACGAACTATTTCGTAACATTTATCAAAAAAAAGTGTTGAATCTGGCATAAAAAACATTTAAATGAAAAAATATTATACTATCAAATATTTTGCTAAAATAATTATTGAATTTGTTTTTATCTTATCTTAAATCTAATATATGTAATCGGTTTTTTAAGAGCTAAATATTGATTTTCATAAAAGGTTTGTATGGCAGTAACCTCTTCAGGACTACCTTCTTGGCGGTATACATCGTGATTTGAATACTGGACCTCATGACCCTGACCATGTAAAAGACCCAATGTGTATCCATGCATAAACTCACTATCTGTCTTTAGATGAACTAAGCCATTCTCATTAAGAATATTCTTGTAACGTTTTAGAAAAGCATCATTAGTCATCCTGTGTTTGGTACGCTTGTACTTAATTTGTGGATCTGGAAATGTAATCCATATTTCATCAATTTCATTACTTGCAAATAAAGATTCTACCAGTTCAACTTGAGCTCTAATAAACGCTACGTTTGGAAGTTGGTTTTCAATTGCTGTCTTTGCACCCCTCCAAAATCTAGCTCCTTTGATATCAACTCCAATAAAGTTTTTTTTCGGAAAACGTTCAGCTAAGCCTACAGTATATTCACCTTTACCACAACCTAACTCTAATACTAATGGATTGTTGTTTTTAAAAAAATTCTTATTCCATTGTCCTTTCAATGGATACTCATGATCAACTAGCTCTTCACGCTTGGGTTGAAAAACATTGCGAAATGAGTCATTTTCATTGAATCTTTTGAGTTTATTTTTACTTCCCACTTTAATTGATTTTTAGCAAAAATAATGAAAGAAATTTACACACTAATTTTGTTTTTGCAAAGTAAATGAAAATTCACTGCCAACTGCTAATTTACTTTCAACATAAATTTTCTCTTCGTGAACTTCAATAATATGTTT
>JAQWYU010000216.1 GCA_029253805.1 Flavobacteriaceae bacterium
CAAGTCCTACACAACTAGCTCCTATTGAATCCTCCAGGGTGGGAACGCAGCAAAGGTAAATGGTTGTAGCGGTGTGATGTAGGTAGCTTGCCTTTTTTTTTACTCCACTTTTATTTTACTGAAATAATCTTCTGTTAATAAATAATTTTTAGTTCTTTGCTTGTGTATAGGGATTAATAAAATTATTTTTGTCTGATAACTAAAAATTAAAGTAATGAAATTTTTTATAGATACAGCCAACTTAAACCAAATTAAAGAAGCCCAAGATTTAGGAGTTCTTGACGGAGTTACAACTAACCCTTCTTTAATGGCAAAGGAAGGAATTACCGGAGATGAAAATATTTTAAACCATTATAAGTCAATTTGCAATTTAGTTGATGGTGATGTCTCTGCTGAAGTCATTTCTACTGATTATGAAGGTATGGTTAAAGAAGGAGAGGCTTTATCTGCTTTAAACCCTCAAATTGTAGTTAAATTACCTATGATTAAAGCTGGTGTAAAAGCATGTAAATATTTTAGTGACAAAGGAATAAGAACTAATGTTACTTTAGTTTTTTCGTCTGGTCAGGCCTTATTAGCAGCCAAAGCAGGAGCTACATATGTATCTCCATTTATTGGACGTCTTGATGATATTTCTTCAGACGGTTTAAATCTTATTGCTGAGATTCGTCATATATACGATAATTATGGGTTTGCAACAGAAATACTTGCTGCATCAGTAAGGCACACAATGCATGTTATTGATTGTGCTAAATTAGGAGCAGATGTAATGACTGGGCCCTTGAGCTCAATTGAGGGCTTACTACGTCATCCTTTAACAGACAGTGGTTTAGCTAAGTTTTTAGAAGATTACAAAAAAGGAAAATAGTTTAAAAAATTTATTAAAATAAATTACATTAAGGTTTGTTAGTACTTTAATTATTTGTGATTCTCAAGAATTTTTTCAAAATTAGGGTCAAACAAATCGGCAGTAGCATCTAAAATAGTTCCCTTCCTGTCAACTACCAAGACCTTTTTTATATAATTTATAGCCAAACGTTTTTTTGCAAATGAAGGGTTAACAAACCTGTATTCATTGTCTAAGTTATATTGTTTTGAATAAATCATATTTTTCCAAGCATTGGTATGTATGGAGTTAATGTTTATTGCAACAAACGTAATTTCTGGAAATAAACTTGTTAAAGTTTTCACTTTGATGTGACTATTTTCAAAATGATAACGATTCGCATTATCCCAAAAATAAAGAACAGTTGTATTTTTTAATATTAAGTTTATGTTGGTTTTGATATTTTTATTGTCAATTACCTCAACGGAAGGTAACTGATGACCAGGTTGCAGTCCTTGAATGTTTTTAAAGAGGTTTTTTATATAAATTTTATCTTTAGAGTTTGTGCTTTTATCCAAATAAGATTGGTATAAGATATAACTCTTATCAATAGACTTGGAATTAGAAATAAAATTACGAACGGTATATTTTAAAAGATTGTTTTTAATCAATGGATTTGTAACTAGGCTATCTATAAGGGTTAATTTGTAATTAGTATATTCTAAATTGTTAGATTCTAGATTACATATTTTTTGGTTTGCTTTAAGCTGTTCAAAAGACAAATTATTAATGTGTGGGAAAAGAAAATTATAATATGGGTAAAAGTCTTTTAAGTCTTTATCATTATATACAATTTCTTTTCTAAAGTCATAAAAATTTGAGGGGATTTGTGTAGAGTTAGTCGATGGGTTATTCCCCAAATTACTGTGTGGATATAATTCTTTTTTTGTAAAGTAATGATATTTAATTGTTGACAAGGCTATCTTCTCAAAAAGATCTGAATTAGGGTTTTCTTTTAAAAACAAATTAAGATCCTTGGAGTTTTTTGAGATTTCAAAATTAATAGTTTCATGAAAATTTAAAGGATCCTGTTTGTAAAAATTGTTTTTTTTTGAATTTTGATTTTCTAATTTTAATAACAATTTCGTTAAGTAGTTATTTTTTTTTGCGCCAATTCCATTAAAATTTAACGAACCATCAAAGTCTTGCGTGTTTATGTGTATCATTATACTGTCATTATTTTCCAATAATAATGACTGGTACTTACCTCCGTGAACAAATGAGTGAATACCATTGTTAAAGTCAGTAAAATAATGAAAAAATTTATTGTCAGAATTTAAGTACAGTGTATCAACTTGTCCATTAGGATTATATAATACGACATAGTCGTTAATAGGGTTAATTATATCTCCGCCTACAAATACACGTTCATTACCATTACTTTGACAGCTGTAAAAAGTTAATAAAACAAAAAATTTGTATATGAATTTCATTATGATTCAAAAGTACGTCTATGAACGATTTGTTGCTGTTAATGCGTTGTTAAATTACAACTGTTATTAATTTGGTGGTTAATTTGATTTATATACTTTTGCAAAAAAAAATAATGTTATCAGTCTCAAATCTTTCTGTTCAATTTGGAAAACGTATTCTTTTTGACGAAGTAAATACATCTTTTAATTCTGGAAATTGTTATGGAATAATCGGTGCAAATGGCGCTGGAAAATCTACTTTCCTCAAAATATTAGCTGGAGTTCATGACCCAACTTCAGGTCATGTTCATTTAGAACCTGGCAAACGCATGTCTGTTCTTGAACAAAATCATAATCTATGTAATGATCATACTGTCTTAGAGACTGTTATTATTGGGAATAAACCATTGTTTAAAATAAAATCAGAAATTGACGCTTTATACAACAATTATTCAGATAGTAATGCTGATCGTATTGGTGAACTTCAAGTTCAATTTGAAGAAATGAACGGATGGAATGCTGATAGTGATGCAGCTTCATTGCTATCCAATTTGGGCATAAAAGAACAACATCATTATACCTTAATGAAGGATCTAGATGGCAAACAAAAAGTACGTGTTTTATTAGCACAGGCTTTATTTGGTTCTCCAGATGTTTTGATAATGGATGAGCCTACTAACGATTTGGACTATGAAACCATTTCATGGCTAGAAAATTTCTTAGCTAACTATGACAACTGTGTAATTGTTGTATCACATGACCGTCACTTTTTAGATGCTGTTTGTACACACATTTCTGATATTGATTTTAATAAAATTAATCATTTTTCTGGAAATTATACTTTTTGGTATGAGTCCTCTCAATTAGCTGCAAAACAAAGAGCACAACAAAATAAAAAATCAGAAGATAAGAAGAAAGAATTAGAAGAGTTTATAAGACGCTTTTCTGCCAATGTTGCTAAGTCAAAACAAGCTACCAGTCGTAAAAAAATGATTGATAAATTAGATGTTACAGAAATTCGTCCATCAAGTAGGCGTTACCCTGCAATTATTTTTGAACGTGAGCGTGAAGCAGGAGATCAAATATTGAACGTTGAAAAATTATCATATGATTTTGAAGGTGAGATCCTTTTTGATAAAATAGACTTTAATTTAAATAGGGGAGACAAAGTGGTTATTTATTCAAAAGATTCCCGTGCTACTTCTGCTTTTTATGATATTATTAATGGTAATTCTTTTGCCAAATCTGGTGAATTTCAATGGGGAATCACAACTTCCCAATCTTATTTACCGCTTGATAACAGTACTTTTTTTAGTCAATCTATGAGTTTAGTAGATTGGTTACGTCAATGGGCAAAAACCGAAGAAGAACGTGAGGAGGTTCATGTGCGTGGCTTTTTGGGTAAAATGATATTTAGTGGGGAAGAAGCACTCAAGCAATCTAATGTTTTATCTGGTGGTGAAAAAGTACGATGCATGTTGTCTCGCATGATGATGATGCGTGCAAATGTATTAATGCTTGATGAGCCCACAAATCACCTAGATTTAGAGAGTATCACTGCTTTTAATAACTCGCTCAAAAATTTTAAAGGAACAGTTTTGTTCACAACTCAAGATCACGAGTTTTCACAAACTCTTGCGAACAGAGTTATAGAGCTTACTCCAAATGGAGTTATTGATCGCTACACAACGTTCGACGAATATATGGAGGATTCTAACATAAAAAACTTAAGAACACAAATGTATGGTGGTTAGTTAATTAGCTGTTTAGCATCACTGGCATAACTAGCATAGTTACATTTTCGCCTAATTCCAAACCATCAACAGGTGTCAAAATTCCTGCACGGTTGGGCATGCTCATTTCCAGTTGAACATCTTCAGCATTTAGATTACTTAACATTTCAGTTAAGAATCGAGAGTTGAAACCTATTTGCATATCGTCACCCTGGAAATCACAGGTTAGTCTTTCTTCAGCTTTGTTGCTGTAATCAATATCTTCAGCAGAAATGTTTAATTCAGCTCCTGCAATCTTTAGTCGAATTTGATGAGTTGTCTTATTTGAAAATATTGATACTCTTTTTACAGAATTTAAAAATTGGTTACGACTAATGGTTAAATGGTTAGGGTTTTCTTTTGGAATTACAGCTTCATAGTTAGGGTATTTACCATCAATTAAACGGCATATAAGCACAGAATTCTCAAAGGAAAATTTTGCATTAGATTCATTATATTCAATACTAACATTGTCATCACTACCAGATAATATTCCTTTAAGTAGATTAAGTGGCTTTTTAGGCATGATGAATTCTGCAGTTTCATTAGCTTTAACATCTGTTCGAGAATATTTTACTAATTTATGTGCATCAGTAGCAACAAAAGTTAAACTTTCTGTAGAAAATTGAAAAAATACTCCGCTCATCACTGGGCGTAAATCATCACTGCCTGCTGCAAAAATAGTTTTCGAAATTGCAGTTGATAATACATCAGCACTTAAAATTGTTGTGCTTGAACTTTCTAGTGTTATAGATTTAGGAAACTCATCAGCACTAGCATAAGCCAACACATATTTGCCATGGTTTGAACTAATTTCTATAGTATTGTTGTCTTCAACCATAAAGGTTAAAGGCTGTTCAGGAAAGGTTTTAAGCGTTTCCAGTAATAGTTTTGCTGGAACGGCAATAGAGCCTTCACTGTTACTTTCAACCTCCATAGTGGAAGCCATAGTTGATTCCAAGTCACTGGCAGAAACTGTAAGTTTTGAATTTTTTAAATCAAATAAAAAATTATCTAATATTGGAAGTGTGTTAGAACTATTAATTATACCACCAAGTATTTGGAGTTGTTTTAATAAATAATTACTGGAAACTATGAATTTCATCTGATATAAGTTGTGAATAAAAAAATAATTATAAACTACAAATATATCTTTTTGAGGTTGATTATTAAAAGAAACTTATTAACATTAGTTCCAAAATTTAATTTTGTAATAATATAATAGATTTACGTTTTTATCCTTAATCCTTAAAAAACATGATTGATATTGTATCCAACATATTGAGTCCCAAGAGAGAAGAAGCGCTTCCAACTGTAGCTAAATTACTACGATATACAGCAATTTCGAGGTATTCTGATGAATTAAAAACAACTAAACCTTGTCCTTCATTATTTCGAGATTCAATAGGAATATTGAAATCGACAATATCACTGTAATGGTTGAAAATGTGTTTAAATTTGTGATTTCTTGCCAAAATTTCAAATCTTCGACCCTTTTGTACAGACTCGAACAAGCGTTTTTTAATATTGGTTATTACATTTCCGTAATGATCTATATATATTACATTTCCAATAAGTTGTTTTCCTTCATTTTTCATTAAAGGAGAAATATTCTTAATCGGTTTAATTTTTGTAATGGTTTTACCAATTACTTCTAATGTTCCTCCACGTGCAATGTGTGCAGCAACTTTAACAAAAACATCCAGGACAGGAAAATTTGACGATATTTTGTCATGAATATTTATTTCAACAATTTTTTGTGGATTAATTTCGGAACAAATCATGCTCATAATTCCGTTATTAGCACAAATAAAATAATGGTCGTTTAGTAATACTACAACATGTTTATTTTCTTCACTAATTTCAGAATCAACACCAATTATATGTATACTTCCTATTGGAAAGCTTTCATAAGCATTTTGAATAATATAAGCAGCTTCTAAAACACTAAATGGGGAAATATTATGAGAAATATCAACTACTTTAGCTTCGTTAATTTCTGAAAGTATAGCTCCTCTAACAGTTCCTGCAAAATGGTCTTTGATTCCGAAATCTGTTGTTAGCGTAATGATAGCCATTGTCTTTACAAATAATTTTAGTTAGGCAGTATAGGTTAGATTAATTTATATATACAAACCTACACAATTTTGTTTTAAATTTTTATTAACAGTCCTTAAAATTACACCAAAATGTTATTACTTTTATACTTGAAAAACTAACGAATATATAACTAAATTCCAAGGGCCTTTGAATGAATTAATTATTGAGCTAACTAACATCACACCAAAAGATTTTTTTGGTACTCACAACAATAATATAGAACTTATAAAAAATTATTTTCCTAAAATTAAAATTATTGCTAGAGGTACTAAGATTATTGCTTTAGGCGATGTTGAGTTGTTAGCTGAATTTGAAAAACGAATGGCTATGATTCTAAATCAATTTCAAAAATTTAACAAATTAGATGACAATATTATTGAACGCGTTCTAACATGTCAATCAACCGATGATTTCAATTCATCCAAGGCAAGTGGTAATGTACTTATTCATGGCGTCAATGGTCGTAAAATCAAAGCACAAACTATTAATCAGCGAAAGTTAGTTGACAGCGTAGCCAACAATGATATGGTTTTTGCTATTGGCCCAGCTGGAACTGGGAAAACTTACACAGGTGTAGCCTTGGCAGTTAGGGCTCTAAAAAATAAAGTAGTAAAACGGATTATATTGACACGTCCAGCAGTAGAAGCAGGAGAAAATCTAGGCTTTCTCCCAGGTGACTTAAAAGAAAAGTTAGATCCTTACATGCAACCACTATATGACGCTCTTAGAGATATGATTCCACAAAAAAATTTAGAAAATTATATAGAAAATGGTACTATCCAAATTGCACCACTTGCATTTATGAGAGGTCGAACTTTAGATAATGCTTTTGTTATTTTGGATGAAGGACAGAACACCACACACGCCCAAATGAAAATGTTTTTGACACGAATGGGAAAAGATGCCAAATTTCTTTTAACTGGAGATCCAGGGCAAATTGATCTTCCACGACATACAATTTCTGGTCTCAAAGAAGCCTTACTGATACTTAAGGATATTGAGGGTATTGGTATGATTTTTCTAGATGACAAAGATGTAATTCGTCATAAGCTTGTTAAAAAGGTTATTGAAGCCTATAAACACATTGAAAACAGAGATTAAAAACTAAATTATGAATCATATAATTACGGATACAAATTTTGATTTTCCGTCTCAGTTAAGCTTATATAAAGGAAAAGTAAGAGAAGTATACACTTTGAAAAATGATCTTTTGATTGTAGTGGCAACAGATCGCTTATCGGCTTTTGATGTTGTGATGCCTAAAGGCATTCCTTTCAAAGGTCAAATTTTAAATCAAATAGCTACTAAGATGATGAATGCAACAGCTGACCTAGTCCCTAACTGGTTAGTGGCTACTCCAGATCCTAACGTATCAGTGGGGCATAGATGTGAACCATTTAAAGTTGAAATGGTTATTAGAGGATATTTGTCAGGGCATGCATCCCGTGAATACAAAGCAGGTAAGCGCTTACTTTGCGGCGTCAATATGCCAAATGGAATGAAAGAAAACGACTCATTTCCAACCCCTATTATAACTCCATCGACTAAGGCTCAAATGGGTGACCATGATGAAGATATTTCGAGAGAAGACATCATTAAAAGGGGGATTGTTTCTGAAACAGATTATGAAATATTGGAAGATTATACTCATAAATTATTTCAAAGAGGGTCTAAAATAGCCGCTTCTAGAGGATTGATCTTAGTTGATACTAAATATGAATTTGGAAAAACTAAACAAGGTAAAATTGTTTTAATTGACGAAATCCACACGCCTGATTCCTCTCGATATTTTTATGCTGATGATTATGAAGCGCGTCAAGCAGCAAATGAGCCACAGAAACAACTCTCTAAAGAATTTGTTCGACAATGGCTTATTAGTAATGATTTTCAAGGACTAGAAGGGCAATCTGTTCCATATATGTCTGATGAATATATAAAAACTGTAAGCGATCGTTATGTAGAACTATATGATAATATTACTGGGGAATCTTTTGAAAAAGCGGATATCTCTAATATCCAAGAACGGATAGAAACAAATTTGCTTAATTATTTGAAGACTTTGTAAGGGACTTTAAATAGTGTAGTTTATATATAAAGTATTTATAAATGTGTGTATTAGCTTTAATGATATAAATTGAAATAAGACTTACAGTTACAAGAAAACAAATAGCGCCAAAAACAACTTCAAAAGGGGTGAGAACTTTACCTAGGATTTGATTAAGTCCCATTCCTGTAAAACTTCCGTAAAGTAATACAAAGTGTATTACATAAATAGATAAGGTCTTTTGTCCAATTTTAAGAACAACAGGATGTTTTAAATAGTCTTCAAAAGCATAAAACAAACCAAATATAACCAAGACATTTCCAAGCCGAATAAATAAATAATTGAAATTAGCTACTTCAGTAAGTAAGGTCCAGTTGATTAGCTTGGCCAGTTCTAAAAAGACTGGAGTCGACCCATAAACTAAGACAAGACCTGTAACAAAAAACCCTGTTACAAGCCCCGTTTTGAATTTAGGTCGTCTTAGGTAGCCGTAAAATAGGGTCGCAATAAAAGCCCCATAAGCCATATATCCAAACCAAGGAAGGATCGTAAAGACAGATCCATTTACTTTAGTTAAATAATTTGCGAAAAACAAAGGAATTCTCTCAGCAGAATAAGTTCTGAAAAGAGGTTCGAATAAAAATATTAAGGTCCCTAAACATAACATAACAACTGAAAATATCAAAGTTTTCTTTCGCGCCAATAAATAGATACAAACAATAAGTATCAAGGAAAGACCAATGCATTGCAAAACGTCAATAACCATAAAATAAGTTCCAAATTTTCCTGTTAGCCATCTAAAAATAGGAATCCGTAGCGCATACCCTATTCCTATTAACATAAGCCCGCGCACCAATCCTTTTCTGATTCGTATGGAGAGTGTTCCTTTTTCTTTGGCCTTAATAAGTAAATAAGTGAAAATTAAGCCCGAAATTGTAAAAAACACAGGCGCTGTAATACCTCTAAAATAAAGCCAAGTACTATAAGCGATATTGTCTGGATCTCGATATTCAATTGCTAAAAGTGTATCAATAAAGTGACCCTGTAGCATCATTAAAATTGCGAAGGCCCTAATGGCATCAATAAAATAAAGCCGTTTAATTTCCAAAATTGGTTATTTGTCGACAAAGTTAGCACATATTAATCACTAAGTCGTATATTTATTATAAATGGGCCACTTTTATTAAATCTACACAAAAATTTTACCAATGGGGACATACCATATTAAAGATAAGCATTCATATAATCAAAATTATAAAACATCAATCGAAGACCCTGAAACCTTTTGGGGTACGATTGCTAAAGATAATTTTTCATGGAAACGGCCTTGGAATCGTGTTTTAGACTGGGATTTTTTAACTCCAAAAGTAAGCTGGTTCGAAGGCGCACAACTCAATATTACAGAAAATTGTATAGACCGACATCTTGATGGTAATGGAGGTAAAACCGCTATTTTATTTGAACCCAATGATCCTAATGCAGCTTCTGAAGCTATTTCTTACAACGAACTTTACAAACGAGTTAATAAATTTGCCAACGTTCTTAAATCGAAAGGTATTCAAAAAGGAGACCGGGTTTGTATTTATTTACCGATGATCCCCGAACTGGCTATTTCTGTATTGGCATGTGCTCGTATTGGAGCGATTCATTCGGTGGTATTTGC
>JAQWYU010000217.1 GCA_029253805.1 Flavobacteriaceae bacterium
TCAAATAAGGAACGACTGATACTCTATTTGTCGCTCGAAAATTATGGAGGGTGGATTATATTGTGTATAGATATCAGACTGAGTAGTCTGTAAATTATTAAAATTCAAAAGGCTTTCTAATCTGAGAAAATATTCAAATAAAGTTTGACGAGGAAGCTCTGACGAAGAGGAGAAAAGTTCAACTTTATTCAAGCCATCAACTGAAATTATCTTACCAGTACAACAGTCCTTTTCTAAACGTTCATAAGGGCTATCTATCAAGTGAGTACAGCAAGTCTTGGTCTTGGAAACAGCAACAGAATCCAACAACTTAAAACTACATTGACGAGTTTCGACACTAAATGTAAAAGCCGAAAGAAGCACTAAAAGAGCCAAGGTTATTGAAAAAAGCTTATGTGCACTGCTTGTATTCATAATACAAATGTAATAAATTACAGAAACTGAGAACACATTTACATCAAAATTAATAAAAGAAATGAGGGTATTTAGAAACACTAAATGGTATTAATAGTATTTTTGTTTAAAAACTTACATTTATGGATTTTAACGAATTAAAGCCTAAAGTATCTGACTTGGTATCAAATTCCAGTTCACTTAATAAAACTTTAAAGGATGTATGTGAATTATTAAAATACTCCGTACCCTATTATGATTGGGTTGGGTTTTATTTTAAAAATGGCGAAAAAAAAGAACTTAAAATTGGTCCCTATGCTGGATTAGCCACCGATCATACAATAATTCCTTTTGGTAAAGGAATTTGTGGGCAAGTTGCGGTTAGCAGTGAAAATCTTGTAGTACCAGACGTAAATGCTCAAAACAATTATATAGCATGCAGTCTAAACGTGAAGTCTGAAATTGTAATTCCTTTATTTGTTAATAATATAAATATTGGACAAATTGATGTTGATTCAAATACAGCAGATCCATTTACTCGAGAGGACGAACGATTCTTGGAATTTGTATGCGAATCGGTTGCCTCTATTATGTAGTTGTTAATAACTCCAACAATTAGTTAAAAAAAACTTACACTTTGAAAGATTTGACTTAGACTTTCTGTTACTTAATTGACTATTTTTGAAGAATAAATTTAGACTGCAAAATGAGCCAAAACAAAAAAATCAAATCCGCCTTAATTTCCGTGTTTAATAAAGAAGGTCTGGAGCCTATTGTAAAAAAACTTAACCAACAAGGAGTGACAATATATTCTACTGGAGGCACACAAAAATTTATTAATGATTTAGGAATAAGTGTTGTTCCTGCCGAAGAAATTACTGAATATCCATCTATTCTAGGTGGACGTGTCAAAACATTACACCCTAAAATATTTGGTGGAATTTTAAACCGAGAAGACAATGCTAAAGATGTTGAAGAAATGAATACTTTTTCAATCCCTCAAATTGATGCGGTTATTGTCGATCTATACCCATTTGAAAAAACAGTTGATTCAGGAGCAAGCAATGAGGATATTATTGAAAAAATAGATATAGGTGGAATATCATTGATTAGGGCTGCCGCCAAAAACTACAAAGATGTTATATGTATATCTTCTGTTGAAGATTATGCTGAATTTTTAGGATTAATTAGTAGTGACAATGGAAATATTTCTATTGAAGACCGCAAACAATTTGCAACTAAATCATTTAACGTTTCCTCCCACTACGACAGTGCAATTTTTAACTATTTTAACAAAGAAAAAGAAGAAGTTGCCCTAAAGATCAGTGAAACCCAAGGAAAAGCACTTCGATATGGTGAAAACCCACATCAAAAAGGCTATTTCTTTGGTGACTTTAAGGCTATGTTCACAAAATTTCACGGTAAAGAATTAAGCTACAACAACCTTTTAGATGTGGATGCTGCTGTAAACCTAATGAACGAGTTTAATGGAGAAGAACCAACGTTTGCAATATTGAAACACAATAATGCTTGTGGGGTGGCACAAAGAGCCACACTTCGTGAAGCATACATAGATGCGTTGGCAGCAGACCCAGTTTCTGCTTTTGGAGGCGTTTTAATTTCAAATTGTGAAATTGACTTAGCTACAGCGCATGAAATTAATACTTTATTTTGCGAAGTGGTCATTGCTCCTTCGTTTAGTGCTGAAGCGGAAACCATTTTGAAAGGAAAGAAAAATAGAATTCTATTAATCCAGAATTCCATTAAACTTCCTGAAACGAACATAAGAACTTGTTTGAATGGAATATTAGTTCAAGAAAAAGATACTATTACTGATGATGAATCAATCATTGAAAACGCTACTAACTCAACTCCAATAGCCCAGGAAATTGAAGATTTATTGTTTGCTTCCAAAATTTGTAAACACACGAAATCAAATACAATTGTACTGGCAAAAAACAAGCAGTTGTATGCTAGCGGAACTGGACAAACCAGCAGAGTAGATGCCTTAAACCAAGCGATTCACAAAGCCGTTTCTTTTAATTTCAACCTTAATGGATCAGTGATGGCAAGTGATGCGTTTTTTCCATTTCCAGATTGCGTGGAAATAGCAAAAAATGCAGGTGTCACTGCTGTTATTCAGCCAGGAGGCTCTATTAAAGACCATTTAAGCATTGATTATTGCAACAATAACAATGTAGCGATGGTTTTCACAAAAACACGACATTTTAAGCACTAATTTATTTCAGAGAAACCATTACTGAAATGACCCATATTTTTATTACATTTACAAATTAAATATTACTTTAACTTTTAAGTAAATTTTAAGCATATGGGATTTTTTGACTTCTTGACTGAAGAGATAGCAATAGACTTAGGAACAGCCAATACATTAATAATTCATAATGATAAAGTTGTAATCGATAGCCCTTCAATTGTTGCTAGGGACTGGTCCTCTGGTAAGATCATTGCTGTTGGTAAAGAAGCTAACTTGATGCAAGGAAAAACACATCAAAATATAAAAACAATTCGCCCGCTCAAGGATGGTGTGATTGCCGATTTTGATGCTTCTGAACAAATGATTAGCTTGTTCATTAAAAGTATTCCTGCTCTAAAAAATAAATTTTTTGCACCCTCACTAAGGATGGTAATATGTATTCCGTCTGGAATTACAGAGGTTGAAATGCGAGCTGTAAAAGAGTCTGCTGAACGGGTAAATGGCAAGGAAGTATATTTAATACATGAACCAATGGCAGCGGCTATTGGTATAGGCGTTGACATCATGCAGCCTAAGGGTAATATGATTGTTGATATAGGGGGAGGTACAACTGAAATTGCGGTTATAGCTCTTGGAGGGATAGTCTGCGATAAATCGGTCAAGGTTGCTGGAGATGTTTTCACCAATGATATTATTTATTACATGCGTACACAACATAATTTATATGTTGGAGATAGAACTGCGGAAAAAATAAAAATTCAAATAGGAGCAGCTATCGAGGACTTAGATGTTCCACCTGATGAAATGAATGTTCAAGGTAGAGATTTACTAACGGGAAAACCCAAACAGGTACAAATTACACATCGAGAAATTGCAAAGGCTCTTGATAAATCAATTCTTAGAATTGAAGATTCTGTTATGGAAACACTTTCTCAAACTCCTCCTGAACTAGCAGCTGACATCTATAATAC
>JAQWYU010000218.1 GCA_029253805.1 Flavobacteriaceae bacterium
GCCACCAGTCGTGAGGCTAGGAAAAGTGCAACAGAAAGAATGTACAGGTTAAGCTGTAGTGAAACCAGGTAAACTCTATAAGGTGCAATGTCATGTATATCAGTGCTTGAGCGCGACACGTGCGATGCTGAAGGGTAGGCAGCTAAAGTTTACTGGTAACAGTAAACGAAGATAAATGGTAAGGGCCACACTCGTGTGGTACAGAATCCGGCTTACAGATCTGCTTTTTTTTAGTTTTCAAAAAAGCTAAAGCGATTTCCCCCGTAACCCTTAACTTCTGAAAAGTGAGGAGATTCGGATAGGTCCGTTTGCTTCGAGTGTTCAATAATTAGCACCCCTTCAATTTCTAGAAGTTGATTTACAAAGACCAACTCAATGATTTTTAAAAATTTTTCATGATCTAGCTCATATGGCGGATCTGCAAAAATTATTGTTTTAGTTTGTTTTGTTTTTTCTAAAAATCCAAATACGTCAGCTTTAGTCACTTGAATAGGCATCTCAAATTCCTTAGCTGTTTTTTCAATAAATTTTATGCAATGAAAATTCTGATCTACACACAGGATAGATTTGGTGCCCCTTGAAGCAAATTCATAACTGATATTTCCTGTTCCAGCAAATAAGTCTAAAAAAGAAATATCATGAAAATGGTAGCGATGGTTAAGAATATTAAATAATGCCTCTTTTGCCATATCAGTAGTTGGACGTACTGGTAGTTTTTTTGGAGCAATTATTCTTCGTGCCTTAAATTTTCCTGAAATAATACGCATTACAAACTGTTAAGTAAAGTAAAATGATTAGAGCTTGAATCCTTACTATGTAACATAGATTTACTTTGCAGTATACTAACATTTCTTATGTATTTATATGCAATTTGATACAAATCATCTCCTTCATTAATTGAGCCAATTAGTACTAAGGGAAACTGTTCAGGGTTTAGTTTTAGTTGTTCAGCGGTGAAGAGTAAGTAATAAATAAAATCTTCTTTGGTTATAAAATCAAATCGGTTGTAAAACTTTAAAAGATTATTTTCAACTACTACTATTTGAAATTGTTTATGCTCAACATTGAGAAACATTTTTGGTTTTTTTGTGTTTTTTTCCAGTGTTAAAACACGATTTATTAAAATAGACGCACTGTGTCTGTACTCAAAACTACCGAACCGATCAAAAATAAAATTATTGATATTAACCAAAGGTACATACACAACCACGATGTCAACTTCATCAATTTGATCATAGGTAATGAAGTCAGTTTTAAGAATTTTTGAATTAAACTTCAAGTAATCAATTAAATTAGTTTCATCAAACAATGGTTTAGGGACTATAGTAGCTAGTTCATTGTTGTAAACAACAGTAACTTTTAAAAACTTCTGATCGAGGATTGGAATCGATTTAAAGAAATTAATGAGTTTATCTAAAAGTTCTTTCGGTGTTTGTTTGTTATTAAAGTTAAAACACTCCAAATATTCAACATTTGAAGTTATAGAATTTAAAACAAAAAAAGAAAGTCCACTCAAACTTACTTGAATGGACAGTTCATTTATGGACTCTGATATGTTATTGTTCTGAATAATTTTTTGGCCAATTTCCGTTAGTGTTTACTTCCTCCATAGATCCAACCTTCAAAGTTGGTCCGTTTACTCCTTCAACAGAAACTAGATCAGATTCTATATCTACTAAGTTTTCGTCTTGGTCGAACAAAATTACATTTTTTGAAACAGAGGCTTCAAAAACAGGAATATTAACACCATTTTGGTCTAAAATTCCTGATTTTAATACAAATAACTCGCCTTCTTTTCCAGAAGGAACATTCATCATAGTTTTATAGCGAGGATCTGCTCCAAATAAGGAGTCTAGAACAGAAACAAATCCTAATGTATCAACTATAACTATATCTTTAGTGGTATCAACTCCATACAACTTAGTTAACTTTTTGTCAATTATTGTGGAATCTCTGCGTTGGGTTATTGTGAACTTTTCATTTTCAATAAACTTAACTAAACTATCCCAGTTTCCTTGGAATTGCCCAGTAACAGACCTATGTGCTAGTTCTGCGTCTCTAATATCCTTAAGATTCTCAATTATAACTTTATAACGTTTTTCTTTTAGTTGATTAAACTTAATTTCACCGTAAACAGACATAAAAGTTATATAACCAAGGTAAATTATTAACGTCCAAAGTCCAAGAAGAACAAATGATTTGTATTTTTTTGGAAATGCTTTATCAATTAGATATACAATCAAGATAGTTAATAGAATGACTAATATTACTCCTAAAATTACCATATTTTTTA
>JAQWYU010000219.1 GCA_029253805.1 Flavobacteriaceae bacterium
CGAACTTTACGCTCGAAAATTGGAATGGTCTTTCAAGGAGGTGCCTTGTTTGACTCTTTATCAATAGCTGAAAATGTAATGTTTCCACTGAAAATGTTCACCAAGCAATCAAAGAGTGAAATGGAAGAACGCGTAAATTCTGCCTTGAAACGGGTAAACCTTGAAAATTCACACCAAAAAATGCCGAGCGAGGCTTCTGGTGGGATGCAAAAAAGAGTCGCTATTGCAAGGGCCATTGTTAATAATCCTAAATATTTATTTTGTGATGAGCCTAATTCTGGTTTAGATCCAAAAACAGCTATTGTCATTGATAATTTAATTCAAGAAATTACAAAGGAATATGATATTGTCACTGTTATAAACTCTCATGACATGAATTCAGTCATGGAAATAGGAGAGAAAATTGTCTTTCTAAAAGATGGATTAAAAGCCTGGGGGGGAAATAAAGATACCATTTTTAAAACAGACAATACAGCGGTTACAGACTTTGTGTACTCCTCAAACCTATTTAAAAAAGTACGAAAGATGTATTTAGGTGAACTCTAAAAGCTTATTTACCAATCAACCTCTATACTTTCTTCACCTAACTCCAATTTTAACCAAATCTTTATACTGTCAACGCGGGCTCTTACCTGACTATCATTTAATGAAGAATCCCATCGAGTTCTAAATACAGTTAATGTGTCTATTTTTCTAAAATCGGAAGAAAATAACATCTTTGAATAACCAAAGTATTTTAATTCTGTAAATTGAATTTTAGCATCTTTAAAAAGGTTGGAAAAGATATTTAAGTCCAGAATAGATTTATCAGAAGCTGCGGCTAACTTTAAGCTATCAATCTCCTTTTTTAAAGTAGAAATAGCAGTTTCACGTTCCTCGATTTTATAAATAGCTAAGTCATAAAGTTCTAAAATTTTGTCCGAGCTTCTATTAGTATTTCCATTAATAACGAGGCTAAAATCCCGGAGATACTCATAACCGTTCAACTCATTTAATAAATCAGATTTAGTAGCCTCAGTGATTTCTCCATTAAAATTAAGTGTGATTAACTTTTTCGATTGTTCGATTTTTTCGCTACGCAACCAAAGACTATTATTATCTTTAATTTCTAGATTTAAATAGGTTTTGTAATCAGATTCAACCCTAGTTTCGTTTAATACATTAATAAAAGACCAACTAGCTGGAAGCATCGCTAATATAGCTATGATAGTGGCAAAACGAGAAATGTTCTTACGTCTCTTCGAGTTGGCATATATTACCATTGGGAAACGTAAAATTTTCAGCACTAAAATAGTTGCAAAGGCAATGAAAATAGTGTTGATTGCAAAAAGATGCATTGCTCCTTGAAAGTAGCTCCAATTACCTTGAGACAAGCCATATCCGGCTGTACATAGCGGGGGCATTAATGCGGTGGCTATGGCTACACCAAATACAACAGAAGCAATCGTTCCTTTTTTGGTTCGAGCAATAATTAACGCTAAACCTCCGAAAAAGGCGATAAAGACGTCACGAATATCTGGTTTGACACGACCTAGTAATTCAGAAGTATCTTGATTTAAGGGAAAGACGAAAAAAAATAAAAATGCAGTAAACAAGCTCAGCACAAGCATTATCACTAGATTAATCAAAGACTTACGAAGGGTATCAATATCATTTATGGCTATAGAAAGTCCAATTCCAAGGATTGGACCCATTAATGGCGAAATTAACATGGCACCAATCACGACAGCTGTAGAATTAGTATTTAATCCAATGGAAGCAACAATGATTGAGCAAATTAAAATCCATACTGTGGCGCCTTTAAAAGGAATATCCGCTTTAATAGCAATAACAGTAGCTTCTCGATCTGTATCGTGACGAAAATCTATTAGCTCTATTAAAAATATTTTTAATGAAAACCATAGTCCTAAAGCATCTTTTTTTACAGCAGCTTTAGATTGTTCGGTTTTTGAGCTTCCTGGTTCTGTATTTAAATTCTCATTCATGACTAAAATATTAATCGAAATAGTTATAATAGTTCTGAGTCCTTTACAAGTACTACTTCTGCATTTGGATTAAAAACGTATGAACGTCCCGTGGTCAGTTCAGACCCTTCAAATCGTGTTCGTCTTTTAATCCCTTTTCGAAATAATTTACCGTTATGCAATCTAAAAATAGATCCAAAAGGAACTTCAAATATAAATATTTTTCCGTTAGGCGGGTCATACTGCTTTAGTTTAAGGGATAGTAGTGCATCCGAATCACTACTTGCTTTTGGATTTTTAAAGTGATATGCTAGAAGTGGTAATACATCGCTAGGAAATACTTGTGGTCGTAAAAAACCTAACATAAGTTGTTGAAATACAAACTTCCATTCAGGGCCGTGTGGCTTTACTTTTTGCCCATAAGACATATATGTTTCAAAGTGGGCAATTTCATGAATCAACGTGATCAAAAAACGATATTTATTTAAATTTGAATTGATTGTTATTTGGTGAATTCCTGTTGGTAAACGACGGTAATCTCCGTGACGAGTTTTACGTTCTTTTTTAACTTTAACTATTAAATTATCATGAGATAAAAGA
>JAQWYU010000220.1 GCA_029253805.1 Flavobacteriaceae bacterium
GTGATAATCACTCAAAAACAGTTTTAGAGGTTATTGAAAAAGAACAATTAGACCTTAAAGTCATGCTTGGAGCTTACATTATTGCTGAAGAAAATAATCCAAATTGTCCGTGGGGTGGAGGAGTTTATTCTAAAAAAGAATTGGAGCAAAATAAAGTAAACAATCAAATTGAAATCAATAAACTTATTGAATTTGCTAATAAGTATACTTCTATTGTTTTCAGTCTTTCAGTTGGTAATGAGGCATGTGTAGATTGGACCGACCATATGGTGCCGGTTGAGCGGGTAATTATATATGTAAATCAGTTAAAAGAAGCGACCAAACAGCCGGTTACATTTTGTGAAAATTATTCACCTTGGTTGGACAAGTTAGCTCCTTTAGTTGATGCTGTAGACTTCATATCAATTCATACATATCCACTTTGGGAATATAAAACTATAGATCAAGCGATAGAATACACAAAACAAAATTATTATGCTGTTTGTGAAAAATACCCTAACAAACTAGTAGTAATTACTGAAGCAGGCTGGGCATCAACTTCAAATGGTCAAGGGATTCCTATAGAAAATGCAAATCCAATTTTTCAAAAAATATATTGCAAAGAATTAAGTAGTTGGTCAGAAGACGAATCCATTCTTACTTTTATTTTTGAAGCTTTTGACGAGTCCTGGAAAGGATCAGATGATCCAAATGAGCCTGAAAAGCATTGGGGTTTGTTTTATGAAAATAGACAACCAAAGCTAGCCTTCCAAAAAAAAATCCCTTATAAGTTTTGATTCATAATAAAAAAACTTCAGTTATGAAGTTTTTTTATTATAGATACATTTTTTTAAAGTAAATTTTGAATTATTTTCTTTTAAGAATCCTAACACTAAAATCCTTAATCATTTCAAATGAGCCACGTTCCTGCGCAAGTTTAACAAACTTTTTTTCATTTTCTAACTTGTCATATAGCATTAGGTGATCTTCTCCGTCTTCACCAGTTACAGCAATCCAATGTGATGCTCCGTCTGGCTTTCCAATATCATATGTTCCGAAACCTACAACACGGTCTTTAAAATAATCAGCGAACTCATCTACAATTTTATCGTGACCTTTTTTGAATGCTACTGGGTTTTCGGGTGAAATATTCCAAATGTGAACCAGTGGCATTTTTTCTGTATCACCCTCTTTCCAGCTTTTCATTCTACCAGAGTATGAATTCCCCCATTCTTCAACATAGTTTCTCATCTTTCCCCAAAAAACAGCATTTTTATCGGGGCTTATGGCATCTTCATCCATTAATTCTTCACCTAGTGTATACAGAAATACGATACGGTGAGTCATGCCATCTCTTCTGCCGGCTATAAACCGTTCTAAAACTACACCTCCATTGTTCATTTCGACTCCTTCAAAAACTTTATCGAACGAATCAGAAATATCTTTCTGGGTGAACGGTTTTGCTTTAACTTCAATAGCTGTAAACGCCATTGTTTGTGCAGGTAAATTAAGTGCTAATAGTGTTACTATTAGCGTTAAAATCATTTTTTTCATTTTAAATAGTTTAGATTATTAAATTAATAGACAATTTAAAAATTTAAGTTGTATAATAAAAGTTAAATTTCTGAATACTACCCAAATTAAATATTAGAGATCTTTATAAGAAAGTTTTGAATCTATTCTTAAAGGACGTTTAGAGTTTAAGTCCCTCAACAAAGTTTGTGTATTCTTCTGTCACTCGATTTTTGAAACTTAAACGGTCGCCAAGAATTTCCTTTTTGATAAGAATTTGGGATTCATTTAGTTCTGATTCATCAATTGAATCAATAGAGAATAAATATAATTCAATTATTATTGGAATCGTTGAAATAGCTTTTTGGGTACCTAAATATTGTTTATTTTTTTTAAAACCATGAGGGTCTAATATTTCAAGAAACCCATTTTCTATTAGAAACTTTAGTCTGTTAGTAAGAATGTTAGTGGCTATTTTTTCTTTTGAACTTCTAAATTCTTTAAATCTAGTTTTTTTATGTATGACGACATCCCTAAGTATTAATAGAGACCATTTATCACCCAGTAAATCTATACTATATGCTATTGCACAAGTTCGCTTGAGATTTTTCATGGCATTAAATATACGTAAAAGAAAATAAGTCTAAATATCACCTATATCAAATAGTCTAAACAAGGTTACATCAATAAACTATTGATTGAGGTCTGTATTTTTTTTCCTTCCCGAATTTTAAATTTGGTGTAGAGCCCATAATAAATTTGAGCTCACCACCTTTAACTAAATCTTTGTGAGTTATGTAAGAGAACTTATGTTCAGCTCCATTGAGTATTACCTTTTGAATATAGATGTTTGTATCTGAATTATTTTCTGCGATAATTTTTAAGCTTTTTTCACCTTCCAAACTTAAAGTAACTTCATCAAATAATGGACTCCCAAAAACATAAGCTCCATTTGAGGGATTCAAAGGATAAAAACCCATTGAGGATAGGATATACCACGCCGACATTTGTCCACAATCTTCATTTCCACTCAAGCCGTCAGGTTTATCGGAATATAAATTAGTAGTTATATATCTTACATTGCCAGGAATTTTATACTGTTCTCCAGCATAGGCATACATATAGGTTGTATGATGACTCGGTTCATTTCCATGAGCGTATTGCCCAATTAGTCCTGTGATATCCATTGATGAACCTTCCTCTAAATCTGAGGAAATACTAAATAATTCGTCAAGTTTTGAGGTAAACCCTTTATCTCCACCAAGTAATTCAATAAGTCCTTCTGGATCTTGTGGTGTTAGCCACAAATATTGCCAAGCATTTCCCTCGCAATAATCATTAACTCTGTGCTGAGCAGACTTTGGGTCAAATGGGGTTCTCCAACTTCCATCAGACATTTTACCCCTCATAAATTTAGTATCAGAATCAAAATAATTTTTATAAGATTTTGATCGTTTTAAAAAATATTCATAGTCTTCAAACTTGTTTAATTTTAACGCAAGCTGGGCAATTGCCCAATCTCCAATTGCATATTCCATTGTACTAGCTATGGATTCTGCCATATGATTTGACGGAATATACCCATACTTCATTAAGTCCATAACTCCAGGTTCATGGTTTCCTGTTGCACTTTCTTTAACTGCAGCGTACACTTTTTCCAAGTCAATCCCTTCAAAACCCTTTAGACATGCATCTACAACCACTGGGATAGCACTGTAGCCTGGCATTGTATTTGTTTCATTACCTCTTAAGTGCCATACAGGTAGTTTTCCTTGTTGTTCAAATATTTTTAGCATGGAGTTTACCATATCACTTACTCTTTCAGGATGAGTAATTGTATAAAGTGGGTGAGCAGCTCTGTAAGTATCCCATAAGGAAAATAGTGTATAGTTAGTGAAGGTGGTATCTTTATATACTTTTTTATCAGTTCCTCTGTATTCGCCGTTAATATCTTGAAATATATTAGGGGCAATCATAGTATGATACATTGCGGTGTAAAAGATCCTTTTTTTTGCTGTATCCTTTGTTTCAATATGAATCTTCGCAAGTTCATCATTCCATTTCTTTTCTGCATCTTTTAAAACTTTATTGAAATTCCAATCTGGGATTTCGGTCATTAAATTATCTAACCCATTTCTACAACTCACAGGGGAAACCCCCATTTTTAAATAAATCACCTCATTTTTTTTAGTAGAAAATTCTAAAAACCCTTTGACATACTTACCTAGTCTCATATTATCTTTAATTTTTCTGCCGCCATCATAAATAATAAAATCTTTCACAGGCTTAGAAACTATTAATGAGAAAAACTCTCTTTGATCTGACGCCCAACCTGATGAAAACCTATATCCCTCAAACAAAGTATCGTTAATTTGTTTTAGATAAGTTTCAGTTGGTCTGTCAGCACTTCCTTCTCCTAAATCTATTATTATTCTAGAATCTGAAGATTCAGGAAATGTATATTTGTGTAAGCCAGAGCGCTCAGTCGCAGTTAATTCAACATTAATATTATACCTGTTTAACATAACCTGATAATATCCTGGACTAGCACTTTCTTTACTTTTTGAATATAAAGAAGCATATCCTTTCATATGCCTGTCTTGTGTTCCAGCATTAATTTTTAACTCTCCAGTGACTGGCATAACAGTAAGTTCACCTAAGTCTGACATTCCGGTTCCACTTACATTTAAATGACAAAACCCTTTTACGATGCTGTCAGAGTGATGATAAGAAGAAGACCAATCCCAACCTTTGTTGAAGTTAGTTGGACCAACCTGTACGCC
>JAQWYU010000221.1 GCA_029253805.1 Flavobacteriaceae bacterium
CGAAACTGTTTCAGGGTTACAATTAATCATAATAGTTTCATAACCACACTCTGCAGCAGCTAATACTCCGTGTACACAACAATAGTCAAATTCTATTCCTTGACCGATTCGATTAGGACCTGAACCTAAAACAATTACTTTTTTCTTTTCTGAAATTATACTTTCATTTTCAGAAAATCGCATACCATCAGCTATTTCCATATCGCTTTCAAAAGTTGAATAGTAATATGGGGTTTTTGCTTGAAATTCAGCAGCACAAGTATCTACTAATTTGTAGACTCTATTCACACCTAATTCTTCACGCTTTTTATAAACTTGACTCTCCAAACAACCTAACATGTGAGCAATTTGTCGATCACCATATCCCTTTTGCTTAGCTTCTAGTAGAAGTGGTTTTTTTATGGATTTTATTTCAAATAATGAAATTTCATTTTTTAACAAATATAATTCTTCATATTGTTTCAAAAACCACATATCAATTTTTGTAATTTCATGAATACGACTCAATGGAATTCCCATCTGGATAGCATCATAAATTATAAAAACTCTATCCCATGACGGATATGTCAGTTTATCAATAATCTGATTATAATCTTTGCTTTCTTTACCATCAGCTCCTAAACCATTTCGTTTAATCTCAAGAGACTGTGTCGCTTTATGAAGTGCCTCTTGAAATGAACGCCCGATACACATGACTTCACCTACAGACTTCATTTGCAAACCTAATTTGCGATCTGATCCTTCAAATTTATCAAAATTCCAACGTGGAATTTTGACAATTACATAATCTAAAGTTGGTTCAAACAAAGCTGAAGTAGACTTAGTAATTTGATTACTTAATTCATCTAAGTGATAACCTAAAGCTAACTTTGATGCAATTTTTGCAATTGGATAACCAGTAGCTTTACTTGCCAGTGCTGAAGATCTGGAAACACGTGGATTGATTTCTATAGCTATTATATCTTCTTTTTCATCAGGAGATACTGCAAATTGCACATTACACCCACCTGCAAAATCTCCAATACTACGCATCATGTGTATAGCCATATCACGCATTTTTTGATATGTGATATCACTGAGTGTCATGGCAGGTGCTACAGTTATTGAATCCCCAGTATGAATACCCATTGGATCCATATTTTCAATTGAACAAATAATGACAACATTATTGTTAGAATCTCTCAATAACTCGAGTTCATATTCTTTCCAGCCTATTAAAGCTTTGTCGATCATAACTTCGTGAATTGGAGAAATTTCTAAACCTCGAGTTAATAATTCATCAAAATCTTCTTCTTTATAAACTATAGCGGCTCCATCACCTCCTAAAGTGAAAGACGCTCTAATTACTAGAGGAAAGCCAAATTCTTGAGCAATTTCTTTACCTTTAAGATATGAAGTTGCTGTAGCTTGCGGAGCCATTGGAATTCCAATCTTTAACATTAATTCACGAAATTTTTCTCTGTCTTCTGTGATATTAATAGCATCTATATCTACTCCAATAATATCTACTCCAAAATCAGTCCAGATGCCTTTTTCGTCTGCCTCAATACATAGGTTTAAAGCAGTCTGCCCACCCATTGTAGGTAAAACAGCGTCAATATGAGGGTGTTCTTCCAAAATTTTAATGATAGACTTAGTCGTTAAAGGCAATAAATAAACATGATCCGCCATTACTGGATCAGTCATAATTGTTGCAGGGTTAGAATTAATTAAAATGGTTTCTATACCATCTTCTTTAAGCGAGCGAAGTGCTTGGGTACCAGAATAATCAAATTCACAAGCCTGGCCGATCACTATTGGTCCAGAGCCTATGATTAAAATAGATTTCAGATTTTTACTTTTTGGCATTTTTAATGTAATTGACAGTGTTAAAATTTAATATCAAAATTAGTTAACGTTTAGATAAAAAAAAAGGTATTGCTGTTAGCAATACCTTTAAAATATTAACAATTGTTAATCATTATTTCTTGTGTTGAAGTTCTGAGGAAACACTAATTCTCTTTCTACCTTTAGCACGTCTTCTGGACAAAACCTTTCTTCCATTGGCTGAAGCCATTCTTTCTCTAAAACCATGTTTGTTCTTTCTTTTTCTTTTTGATGGTTGAAATGTTCTTTTCATCTTAATATATTTTTAGAACTGTGTTTTGTGCTATCAGTACTGGATTGATTTTTTTCGTAAAAAACGCTGGGCAAATATACAAAGACTTTTTGCTTTGACAAATCATATTTTAAAATAATTTTGATTTGTTTTTACTACATTTGTCACAGGAAAATAAAACAACTATCATGTTCAATAAAAATATAAAACTAGTTCTAGCTATTTCAATAATCGCGTATGCAATATATCAAATTACTGAGACCTTCGTGGGTAATGGAGTGATACTCATATTTCTAGCTCTTATTTTTGTATTTCTTTACTTTAAAAATGAAATTATCTTATTAGCATTTCTTAAACTACGTAAGCAAGATTTTCCCGCAACAGATCGCATTTTAAACAGAATAAAAAACCCAAAGTCAGCTTTAACTCAAAAACAGCATGGTTATTACAACTTTCTTAAGGGAATTATGGTCTCTCAAACCAATATGAATGCTGCAGAAAAATACTTTAAAGATGCTGTCAGCCTTGGACTTTCTATGGATCATGATTTAGCTATGGCCAAACTAAATCTAGCTGGAATTTCATTTACAAAACGTCGAAAGCAAGAAGCTCAAAAATTACTGCAAGAGGCTCAAAAACTAGACAAGAGAAATATGTTATCAGAACAAATTAAAATGATGAAACAGCAAATGAAAAAAGCGACAATGCCGAATCAACATTTTGGTGGTGGACACCAACGCGGAGGCAAAAGAAGATAATTAGTTATAATATCCTTTTTTAGGTATCTCTAAGTAATATATTTTATTTGACTTATTATTTAAAAAATTCTCCCTTAGCCACGGATTATGAATTTTGAGTTGTTTATAGTTTAATTCAAATTTTAAAGCAAAATTTACAAAATCAGATACCGCTGTATCTACCTCAACCTTGTATGTTGGAATAGATGCATATAAATGTTTTTCTGAAAAATTAAACCCGTACTTTTTTGGATTTGTAATGATTTCTTTTAGGGCTACAATTCTAAACAGATACCTTCCAGTTTCTTGCCCTAGCAGTAAATCATAATAGCTTGACACCTTCTGACGCTCTAATTTTCCTGAAATCCCAGCAACACCTGCATTATAAGAAGCCGCTGCTAAAGTCCAATTGCCAAATTTAGCTTTCGACTTTAATAAGTATTTACACGCTACTACTGTCGCAAGTTCTAGATTATTACGCTCATCAACATTTGAATTAATTTCTAAACCATATTCTTTTCCAGTTCGTTTCATTATTTGCCAAAAGCCTTTAGCTCCCGCTGGAGAGGTTACATTTTGTAGACCACTTTCTATCAGCGCTAAATATTTAAAATCATCTGGAACGCCATAAGATTCTAAAATGGGTTCAATAACAGAGAAATATCGATGAGCTCTTTTGAATAATAGTAAGCCGTTAGATTGCCAATAGGTATTAACTAGTAGTTCGCGATCAATTCGTTCACGAATATCTGGAATATGAATTGGCATAGCTTCGCCAGAGAAATCTAACTTTTCTGGAATATCAATAGCGTAAACATTGTATCCGTTCTCAGGAATGTGTTCATCAACTGGATTTGATTTACTTGAAAAAGCGAAAAATATAAATGTACATATAAGCAGAATGAAAAGAGAAATGGAAATATTTTTAATGCGATTCATAACAAAAATTCTTATTAGTTTGATAAAAAAATGGTTTATTCTTGGTCGTTAATAAATTTAGGTAAGTTTTCATTAAGCCACTTATGTTTGTTCAAGATCATTACATGAGTACCTCCTTTAACTACAACACAATCTTTTATGTTGTTTATTGGAAAAATTGTATCTAAATCTCCATGAATATGAATTAAATTTGGATCATGTGATACCTGTTTCCACAGTACTACTTGTTCTATTGCCCAATCTAAATAGCGTTTGTCTGTTATTGACAAATAAAGTTTATATAAATCCAGTCGCTTGGTTATAGTCTTATTAAATGCAAATTTAGATAATAAATCAATATTCTGAGCAAACAAACTAGTTGGTACTAATTTGTATGCCTTGGTTTTACCCGCTAATTGAAGATGTATTGGTAATTCGTCACGGTTTTTAACACTTGAAATAATTATGATTTTCTTAAAACAACGAACTAAACCCATCTCTTGTGCAATTATACCACCAAAGGAGACTCCGATTAAAACAGCATTCTCGTGCATAATTTCTTTACAAAAACGCAAAGCGTAGTCAACTATTGACTCGTTATAGTATGGAATCATCCATTCTAAATAGTACATATCAAAAATATCTGTATCAAGTTTTATATTTTTAAATATACTAGGATTAGCAGCTAATCCTGGCAAAAAATAAACTGGAATTTTCATTTTTTGTTGAGGCACCATAATATTAAATTAATTGGTTAGGTATATTTTTTGTAATTTTGCAAAGGAAGGTAAATTTTAACTTCAACCAAATCTCATCATATGTTTCACACATCAAACCTAACGGACAACAGTTTTTTACGACAATATGAGCTTAAAGTTGGTTCAGAACTCGCTACTCTTGAATACTCCCAACAAGAAAGAAAAATTTTCTTAACAAAACTAAATATTCCTGAAGTTTTAATGTCTGAATCTTTTTTAGAAGGCTTCATAAAATTAGTACTAGAAAACATCATTGAGAAAGAAATAAGTGTTGTTCCCACGAGCCCTCCAGTTGCAAAGTTTATTAAAAGAAATCGTCGCTACAGAAAAATGCTTCCTGTAGGGATTCGTATCTAAATTTAGCTACCAAATTTAAACCTCACCAAACCATCTGAATCAATTTCACTTAAAACAACTTGATGTAAAGTATTTACTAAACTTGGATCCCAAGTTGCCTTCACTCTGACGTAATTTTCTGTAAATCCGTGAATGTAACCTAATTTATTTTCTCCTTCAAAAAGAACGGTGTGCGAAGTATTAATTTGAGACTCATAGAAAGCACGACGCTTTTTGGCCGAAAGTCCTCTTAACATTTTACTTCTTTTAGAGCGAAGGGATTTAGAAACTTTATTTGAAAGTGTCGAAGCATGTGTATTTGGACGTTCCGAATATGAAAATACATGCAAATAAGAAATATCCAAATCGTTTAGAAAATTATACGTTTCTAAAAACATTTCGTCGGTTTCACCAGGAAATCCTACAATTACATCTACTCCGATGCAGGCATCTGGCAGTACTCTTTTAATATGTTCAACCCTATCAACATACAACTCCTTCATGTAACGCCTACGCATCGCTTTAAGCATCGTATTGCTCCCACTTTGAAGAGGAATATGAAAATGAGGAACAAAAGTATTACTATTAGCCACAAAATCTATAGTTTGGTCCTTTAATAAATTTGGCTCAATTGAAGAGATTCGTAATCTTTGAATACCAGTGATTTTATCTAGAGCCTGAACTAACTCAAAAAAAGTATGTTCATGTTTTTTATTACCGTATTCTCCCTTGCCATAGTCTCCAATATTCACACCAGTTAATACAATTTCCTTAATTCCTTGATTAGCGATTTTTTTTGCATTATCTAATACATTTTGAAGCGTATCAGATCTAGAAATACCTCGAGCCAAAGGAATTGTACAGTAAG
>JAQWYU010000222.1 GCA_029253805.1 Flavobacteriaceae bacterium
CCAAACGCTCCAAAGATAAGCAACTATGCTTATGGACAAGACTATCATTTTATAATAAAAGATAAATTAAAACAATTACTAGAATTTGTTAAAGAGGAAATTGGTGATGTTCATGGTCGTGCTTTTGTTGATTCTGCTCCAATATTAGAAAAAGCATGGGCTAAAAAGTCAGGCTTGGGATGGATCGGAAAACACAGTAATTTACTCACTCAAAAAGTTGGATCTTTTTACTTTATAGCTGAACTTATAATTGATTTAGAATTAGACTATGATCATGCTGTTACAGATCATTGTGGTAGTTGTACAGCTTGTGTAGATGCCTGTCCGACACAAGCCATAACGTCTGACTATGGAGTGGATGGAAGTAAATGTATTTCGTATTTTACAATTGAGTTAAAAGAACAAATACCTTCAAATATGAAAGGGCAATTTGACAACTGGATGTTTGGTTGTGATGTATGTCAGGATGTTTGTCCCTGGAATAGATTTTCAAAAGCACATAGCGAGCCCTTGTTTAACCCCAAGCCGGATCTTATTTCAATGACTAAGCAAGATTGGGAAGAGATTACCCATGATACTTTTAATAAAGTTTTTCAGCATTCAGCTGTTAAGCGTGCTAAATTCTCTGGATTAAAAAGAAACATTAAATTTCTCGAATAACTATCGTTATGAACAAAATCAGCTTATTATTAATCACTGGAATCCTCTTGATTTGTTGTAGAAAAAAGACAATTCAAAACATGAAAGAGAAAAGTAGAGGTTTTATTGCTGAAAATGCCATGGTAGTTTCAGCAAGGGAAGAGGCTTCAAAAATAGGCTTAGATATTATGAAACAAGGGGGTAATGCTTTTGATGCCATGATTGCCACTGACCTGGCACTATTAGTTTCGTACCCTGTAGCTGGAAACATTGGTGGTGGTGGATTTATGGTTTTCCGCATGGCAGACGGAACATCTGGAGCTTTAGACTACAGAGAGATGGCACCTATTTTAGCCACCAAAAATATGTATTTAGATCAAGAAGGAAAGGTAATGTCTGAAAAGAGTAAAACAGGAGCATTAGCAATTGGAGTTCCTGGTACTGTTGCGGGATTGTTTGAAATACACAATAAATTTGGTACAATTTCTATAGAAAAACTTATTCAACCTGCAATAAATTTAGCCAACGCTGGAATCGTTATCACACTAGCTCAAGCAAATCGCTTAAATCAACATAAAGCTAGTTTTAGAAACGTTAATCAAAGGCGAATACTTTATGATAAACAATGGCGGGCTGGTGATATTATTAAAAATCCATCACTTGCGAAAACATTAGAGCGAATAAAGACGGAAGGCAGAGACGGCTTTTACAAAGGGAAAACAGCAGACTTTATTGTAAACAAAGTTCAAAATCTTGGTGGAATAATTACGAAAGAAGACTTAGAAAACTATAATGTGAAATGGAGAGACCCTTTAATTTTTAATTATAATGGTCATAAAATCATATCGATGCCACCACCCTCAAGTGGAGGGATATGCCTTGCTCAAATTCTTAAAACTATTGAGCCGTATAATATAGGTCAGTACAAACACAACTCTAAGAAATATATACAATTAATGGTTGAAGCTGAAAGACGCTCCTATGCCGATAGATCCTATTTTTTAGGGGATCCTGACTTTGTTGATATTTCAAAAGACAGTTTAACTTCCATAAAATACCTTTCTAAGCGAATGAAAAGTTTTAATTGGGACAAAGCAACAAAATCAAGTGATCTTTCTAGAGGTTCATTTTTAGGACATGAAAGTGATGAAACCACTCATTACTCTATTGTTGACTGTGAGGGAAACAGTGTGTCAGTAACTACCACTCTAAATGGAGCTTATGGTTCAAAAGTATTTGTAGATAAGGGAGGTTTCTTTTTAAATAATGAAATGGATGATTTTAGTGTCAAGCCGGGTACGCCAAATATGTTTGGTCTAATTGGAGCTGAAGCAAATTCAATTGCAGCAAAAAAACGAATGTTGAGTTCAATGACTCCTACAATAATTGAGACTAACGGTCAGCTTAAAATGGTATTAGGCTCTCCGGGAGGTTCAACAATTATTACCACAGTATTGCAAAATATCTTAAACGTTTTAGACTATAACATGTCAATGCAAGAATCTGTTTCAAAGCCGCGTTTCCACCACCAATGGTTACCAGACAATATTAAATTTGAAACCTCATTTGATACAACTGTTTTTGGCTCTCTTAAGAAATTAGGCTACAAAGTTGATAATAGTAATTTTCTAGTAATAGGAAAAACAGATGCAATCTTGGTACTTCCGGACGGTCGCTTTGAAGGAGGAGCAGACCCAAGAGGTGACGACAAAGCAGAAGGCTTTTGAAAGGATAATGGTTTTATTTTACAAACTAGCTTTTTAATCTTGTTAAAAAGAATAGCAATTAAGTTTTAATATTAACTATTAGCGTTTAACTTTGTAATACTAACTAGCTATCATATGCCAAGATTAACGAAACACGATTTAGAAGCTTTAGCTTATCATGAAAAACCATCACCAGGAAAAATCCAGATAATTCCAACAACTAAGTATGCATCACAACGTGATTTGGCTTTAGCTTATTCCCCTGGAGTGGCCGCTCCTTGTTTAGCTATTGAAAAGAATCCATCAGATGCCTATAAATATACTGCAAAAGGAAATTTAGTTGCGGTTGTGACCAATGGAACAGCTGTTTTAGGATTAGGAAATATTGGAGCTGCAGCTTCCAAGCCAGTTATGGAAGGTAAAGGCTTGTTGTTTAAGATATTTGCAGATATTGACGTGTTTGATATTGAAGTCAAAACTGAAAATGTTGAAGAATTTATTAAAACAGTCAAAAATATAGCTCCTACATTTGGAGGTATTAACTTAGAGGACATTAAAGCTCCAGAAGCCTTTGAAATTGAAACACGACTCAAAGCAGAGTTAGATATTCCTGTCATGCATGACGATCAGCACGGTACAGC
>JAQWYU010000223.1 GCA_029253805.1 Flavobacteriaceae bacterium
CCAAGTCAAGCTGGTTTAGCTGAATTTAATGGTTGTCCTGACTCTGACGGTGATGGTGTTTCTGACAATAATGACACATGTCCAAACGAAGCTGGAACTAAGGCTTTATCAGGATGTCCAGATGCAGATGCAGATGGTGTTGCTAATGCTCAAGACGCTTGTCCAAACGAAGCTGGCCCAGTTGCCAACAATGGATGTCCATGGAAAGATAGTGACAGTGACGGAGTTTTAGATAAAGACGACAACTGTCCTAACGAGGCTGGAACTGTTGCGAACAACGGTTGTCCAGAAGTTGTTCTTCCAACTGAAGAAGAACAGGCTCAATTAATAAGTTATTCAAGAACTATTAACTTTGGATTAGGAGAGTCAAATTTTAGAAGAAGCACATTACCAACATTGAGAGCAATTAATGCTATTTTGACAGCATACCCTAAAGCGAACTTCGTAGTTGAAGGACATACAGACAGTATTGGAAGTGAGGCTTTCAATCAAAAGCTTTCTGAAGATAGAGCATCAAAAGTTGTTGGGTTCCTCACAAAAAACGGTGTTTCTTCTGCCAGACTAAAATCAGCTGGTTTTGGCGAAACAAGTCCAATTAAATCTAATTCGACTAGTTCAGGTAGAGCCGCTAACAGACGTGTTGAGGTGAAGCTGGATAAGTAATTATCAGTAATTCTATAATAAAAATAAAAAACGTTTCGCTTTTGCGAAGCGTTTTTTTATTTTAGTGCAATGACAAGTTTCATTTGTGACGTTTTAAAAGATCTTGAGGTAAACTCAATTGATACTTCTAAACTTCGTCTTATTCTTCCCAACAAACGCGCGGGGCTATTTTTAAAAAAAAAGTGGGCTTCAATAAGTAAAAAAACTGGGTTTTTACCAGAGATTATATCAATCGAATATTTTATTGAAGAACTATCTCAGTTAAGACTACTTAGCAGCACCGAGCTTGTTTTTGAGTTTTATAGTGTTTATTCAGAGCTTACCCCAATAGACGAAAGAGATTCCTTTGACAGCTTTTGCAAGTGGGCTCCAACTGTCTTACAAGACTTTAATGAAATAGATCGCTATTTAATACCTTCGCAAGAGATATTTAAGTACCTCACAGCTATTCAAGAAATTAATCACTGGTCTCTTGAAAAAAATGCAACTCCACTTATTAAAGGATACCTTTCTTTTTGGCAAAAAGTCGACTCTTACTATCTAAGATTTACCTCCCATTTATTAAAAAATAAATTGGGCTACCAGGGCTTGATTTATCGTAAAGCTACTGAAAACCTAGAGGAATATTCTCTGCAGAGTTCACATAAGTCTCACGTGTTTATGGGTTTTAATGCTTTAAACGCTTCTGAGACTAGAGTTATTCAGCACTTGTTACAGCTTGGAAAGACATCTGTTTACTGGGATATTGACCAAATATTTGTTGACACGCCACACCACGACGCGGGTCATTTTCTAAGACAATATAAAAAAAATTGGACATACTTTAAGTCACAGCCCTTTAAGTGGGTTTCAAACCAGTACTCTAATCCTAAAAATATTTCAGTTGTAGGAACCCCTAAAAATATCGGCCAGGTTAAATATGTAGGGTCACTTTTAAAAGAGCTACACTCCAAAGACAAATTACAAAATACTGCACTGATATTAGGGAACGAAGATTTATTAATTCCAGTTCTAAATTCAATACCAAGTACTATTGAAGGGATCAATATTACCATGGGTTTACCTCTCAAACAGACTCCATTTTCAGCCTTTATTAATCAATGGTTTCAGCTTCAAAGAGAAACCTCTTCTCGATATCACCATCAAGATATATTAAGGATTTTATCACATCCGTTTGTTCGGCCCTTATTACAAGTGCAAAATCAAGATGCTGGTCAAATGATCATTACAAGTTTAAACAAGAATAACCTCACAAGTCTTACTAAGAATCAAATAATTGCAATTGCCCCGACTTATAGGCCGATTTTAGAGCTTTTGTTCACAAATTGGGGTAACTCTCCTAGCCAGGCAATTAAGAGTGTTTTAGATCTTATTTATAAACTCAAAGATTATTATAGCCAATCTAAGATCAAACAACTATTACCTCTTGAGTATTTGTTCCGTTTTTATGAAATATTTAATCAGCTACAACAACTCAACAGCTCCTACAACTACATTTCCTCGATTAAGGCCTTACAACTAATTTATAAGGACCTATTGAGCAAAGAAACTTTAGATTTTAAAGGGCAGCCAGACAAAGGTTTACAAATAATGGGAATGCTAGAATCTCGCGTTCTAGACTTTGATACTGTAATTATTGTTTCTGTTAACGAAGGAGTACTTCCTGCAGGCAAAACAAATAATTCTTTCATTCCATTTGATGTTAAGATTGAAAATGGACTTCCTACTTACAAAGAAAAGGATGCAATTTACACCTATCATTTTTATCGTCTTCTTCAAAGAGCACAAAATGTACACATCATATATAATACAGAGCCAGATCCTTTAAGCGGAGGGGAACTTAGTCGTTTTATAATTCAATTGGAACATGAAAAAATACATAAGATCCAACATAAAATTGTAATTCCAGAAACACCAAAATTAACTCCTCAGCTACAAAAAGTAAAAAAAACTCCGGAAATTATTTCTAAGCTTAAAGATGTTGCTTCAAAAGGGTTTTCTCCGTCTTCATTGAGTCAGTATATTAGGAATCCAATTGATTTTTACAATCAAAAAATATTAGGAATTAAAGTAGAAAACTCAACACAAGAAACAATCGCTGCAAATACGTTTGGTAGTATAATACATAATACTTTGGAGGATCTTTATAGGCCTTTGATAGGGACTGTTTTAAATGCTCAAATCATTAATGATTTGCACTCTAAAACTGAACCGACAGTTATCCATCATTTTAGAGAACTTTATAAAGAAGGGGATATTACCGAAGGCTCTAACCTTATTAGCTTTGAGGTATCCAAGAGATATATTTTTAACTTTTTGGAACATGAACTGGCTTGCATTAATAATGGAGATGAAATTAAAATTGAAGCTATAGAATCTAAGATTAGGGTCGCTGTTATGTTTCCTGAACTTCCGTTCCCTATTCAACTCAACGGAACAATTGACAGGGTAGACTCTTGTAATGGCACCCAAAGAATTATAGATTACAAGACGTCTCAAGTGTCTAGATTAGATTTAGAACTTGTAAATTGGGAAGATCTCACGCAAGATTACAAGGCATTTAGTAAGAGTTTTCAGGTTTTGACTTATGCATATATGCTTAATAATCAAGCGACATTTACATCAAAAGTAGAAGCTGGAATTATTTCTTTTAAGAATTTGAAATCAGGCTTCCTTAGATTTTCTAAAAAAGATAAACCTGGAGCACACGCACAGAAAATCACTCAACTATCATCGCAAATAATTGAAAGTTATGAGGTTGAACTTAAAAAATTAATTTTAGAGTTATTTGATCCTAAAGTCAATTTTATAGAAAAAGAGGTCTAGATGGTAGTTTTTGATATAAATATTATAATAGAGAGTGAGAACAGAAAACCTATTCTTGCTGACTTAATTTATAATAACTCTATTGAATCTGCTCCATTGATTATTTTTTGTCACGGTTATAAAGGCTTTAAAGATTGGGGAGCTTGGCCTTTGCTGTGTGAGTCCCTTGCCATGTCTGGATTTTCAGTACTTAAATTTAACTTTTCACACAATGGAGGCACATGCGGGCAACCTATTGATTTTCCAGACCTTGAAGCGTTTGGAAACAACAATTACACAAAAGAACTCGAAGATCTAGATCGTGTTATGTGCTGGTCAGAAAAGAACTATAGTAGTCACTCAAATATAAATCCATCAGAAATTACGCTTTTGGGACATAGTCGTGGCGGGGGTATAGTTACTATTAAGGCAGCAGAAGACACTAGGGTTAAAAATGTTATCACTTTGGCAGGAGTTTCTGATTTTGAAACAAGGTTTCCAACGGGATTAGAATTAAACGCTTGGAAAAAGACAGGTGTTCGTTTTGTTCGAAATGGCCGTACTAAACAGCAGATGCCACATTATTATCAGTTTTTTAATGATTTTCTCACTAACCAATCAAGACTCACAATTCAAAGAGCAGTTAAAAATTTAAGAGTACCATTTTTAATTATTCATGGTGATGAAGATACTAGTGTGTCAGTAAACGAAGCTTTGGCACTTCATAGCTGGTCTTCAAAAAGCCAACTCGTTATTATCAAAGGAGCAAATCACGTGTTTGGAAGTAGTCATCCATGGAAATTAAATAATATTCCCCCACATTTTCATCAAATTCATAATGAAATCATTGATTTTATTAACAATTAGGATTACTTCTTAAAAAAATTATTATTTATCTGATAAATTCTTTGGAAATAACAAACTAATTTTTGTAATTTAGACTAAACTAAATATATATTATGGGATATTCATTCAAAAATAGCAAAGGAAAAACTTATTTTCTACACACTAAAGATGTAATTCTTAAAGGAGGTAGAGAGCAAACTATTTATTATTTCGCAAAAGATGAGCGTAGTAATTCATGTGATCTTCCTGCTGGAAAGAAAATTGTAGAAAACGAAAAAACTGGATTACCTTTTGTAAAGAAAGCATAAGTTTTTAAGTATTCACAATTAAAAAACCCACTCATCAGAGTGGGTTTTTTTTTAATTTTAATTTTTTAATTTTTTAAAAATAAAAAAATAGGCCCTTATTCCCAGCAATATCTATCTCCAATTTCATAGGAGTCATACTCTTCTTGGCTTACATCGATATTTACATCTCCAAAATTATCACCAAGTCCTCCTGAGTTATTTTCACCAGGGGGATTATTAATTGAGCTTGCAAAAGCTCCAACGAAAACATATTGATTATCAGCATAAATTTTATTAATAATTTCACAACATTCTCTGTCAGAATCACAGGCATAGAATAAAAGTAAAAAAGCGTAAAGTAATTTTTTCATAGTTATATTAATTTTAGATCAATTATAATAAGCGTTAATGTCTAGTCACATGGACCTTCACCAAATGCTATAACTCCAGCAGAGTTGAGCGCCATACAAGCATTTGTATAAGTATTTCCGTCACAGCCGCAAACAGGATTATATTCTTCCGTACATATAGCGGTTAAGTCTAT
>JAQWYU010000224.1 GCA_029253805.1 Flavobacteriaceae bacterium
GGTAAATACTAATAAAACGTATCAAACATTTCTTTTTGGTATTTATTTTTTAACAAATCTGGTTGGTATTGCTTTTAATTTTGTTGACTTAATTTATTACAAATTTAACTACAATAGAACTACGATTTCTGAATGGGCTGTCATTGAAAATGAAAATAATTTACCAGCAATGTTTTTCCGCTTTATGATAGGTTATTGGCATGTCTTCTTATTGTTTTTTCTTATGTCCGTTATTTGGATATTTCTATATAGAAAAGTCAAGGTAAACAACCACCCTTATTCAAAAGGTGTTTTTTCTTATGTATCCACATCAATTTTTATTTTTCTCTTAACAGCAACTATTATGGTTGGTGGAATTCGAGGTGATTTTAAAAAAAGTACTCGCCCTATAAATTTAGTAGATGCAAATAGGTATGTTAATAAAATTCAACATGCAGACTTTGTGTTAAATACGCCTTTTGCGCTTTTAAGGACTTTTAATAAAAAAACTTTTAAAAAAGTTCCATATGATGTTTCAGATTTAATTATTGATTCATTAGTTGAGCCAATTAAGCATTACAAAAATAAATTAGACGTTAAGCCAAATATTGTTTTGTTCATAACTGAAAGTTATGGTAGAGAATATATTGGTGCTTTTAATCAAAATACTAATATTCCTGGTTACAGAAGTTATACACCTTTTTTAGATTCCTTGGCAACTAATAGTTTAGTCTTTGATAATGCCTTTGCAAATGGTAGGAAATCTATTCACGGTATGTCTTCTATTTTGGCTGGTATTCCATCTTTCAAAGATGCCTTTACATCATCTCCCTATGCTAATCAAGATATTGAATCTGTTGTTTCTGTTTTAAATTCAGAAGGATACGATACTTCTTTTTTTCATGGTGCTCCTAATGGATCTATGGGTTTTTTAGGGTTTTCTAATATTCTTGGTTTTGATCATTACTATGGAAAAACAGAGTTTGGGAATGATGCACTATTTGACGGATATTGGGGGATTTGGGACCTACCTTTTTTTCAATTTATGAAAGAAACTATAGACACTAAAAACACACCTTTTTTTTCAACTATATTTACTGTTACTTCTCACGAGCCTTATATTGTCCCTGATGAATTTGAGGGTAAATTTCCTAAAGGTACCCTCCCAATGCATCAATGCGTTGGTTATACCGATTTTGCGTTTAAACAATTTTTTGAATCTGCTAAAAATGAAGAATGGTTTGATAATACCATTTTTATCATTACTGCTGATCACACCAATCAAGTAGGTTATAAGGAATATTACAAGCCTATTAACAGGTATGCTATTCCAATTATGATTTATAGCCCCGATAATAAATACACAGGTTTAAACAGTACTCTATCACAGCAAATTGATATATATCCAACTATTTTAGATATTGTTGGATATGACAAACCCTTTAGAAGCTGGGGGCGTAGTTTAGTAGACGAAAGTTTAACTCCTACAATTCCTTTTGCAATGAATTTTAACGGTCAAAACTATCAATATATTAAGGGGAATATAATTTGTATATTTGACGGAATAAAAGCAGTTGGTTTTTATGATGTTAATGATCTTGGGTTAGAAACTAATTTAATTTCAAATCGAACTAAACAAATGGATGATGTTGAATTGTCCTGTAAAGCATTTTTAAAAGATTATTTTGATAGAATCATCGATAAAAATCTATAAAAATTAACTACGAATGATAAAAAAAACGATAATATTAATTTTTAGTATCCTCCTTTTGGGAATTTTAAAGTATGTATATGATGTGCATTTTAATTATAACTTTGAAGAAGTTTCAAAAAATAAAGTTTATAAATCTGGTGTAATTCCTCCTGAAAAAATTGCGAGATATGTTGAGGAATATCAGTTAAAAAGTGTTATCGATTTACGTTTCCCTCATACCAAAGATAAGATTAATAATCCGGAGATCCCTGAGCAATTAATTGTCGAGAAATTAGCAGTTGAGAAGCTAGATGGAGTTAACTATTTTAACCTAGGAACCGATCAAGTTCCTACTCAAGACACAGTTGACGAGTTCTTGGAAATTATGGATAATTCTTCAAATTACCCGGTGTTAATCCATTGTTTTCATGGGGTTGGACGCGCACAAATGTTTTCTGCAATATATAGAATTGAGTATGAAGGTTATACTAATCAAGAAGCTAGAGAAAAAACAAGAATGTTATTAAAAGGCAGTTCATTTGATCAGGGCGCCCCAAAAGGAGATTATTTAATCAACTACAAATCTCGACCCAACAAAGAATAGTGTAATAACAGGTTCTTGTTTCATAAACATACAAATAACCCCTAAAAGATACTTTGAATTAACCCTGTAACTCAAAAATTTGAAATTCGATTTACTAAAAACAGATACGGAAACAAGAGCGAGAGCTGCTACTTTAGTCACTGACCATGGAGTTATTGAAACACCTATATTTATGCCAGTTGGCACGGTAGGAACTGTTAAAGGGGTTCACCAGCGAGAACTAGAGAATGATATTAATCCAGATATTATTTTAGCTAACACTTATCACTTATTTCTTCGCCCTCAAATTGATATACTAGAGAAGGCTGGAGGTCTTCATAAGTTCATGAACTGGGACCGAAATATTCTAACAGACTCTGGTGGTTACCAAGTGTATTCGTTATCTGCGAATCGTAAAATTAGAGAGGAGGGCGTTAAGTTTAAAAGCCATATTGATGGAACTATGCATACCTTTACACCTGAAAATGTAATGGAAATTCAACGAAGCATTGGTGCAGATATCATAATGGCATTTGACGAATGTACCCCTTATCCTTGTGATTATAATTATGCTAAAGGATCAATGCACATGACACATCGTTGGTTAGATCGTTGTATTAATCACCTAGTAAAGATTCCTCTTAAATACGATCATAATCAAGCTTTTTTTCCCATAGTTCAGGGAAGTACATATAAGGATCTCCGGCGTCAATCTGCTGAATATATTGCTAATACAGATGCTTTTGGAAACGCTATTGGAGGTTTGTCAGTAGGAGAGCCTGCAGATGAAATGTATGCGATGTCTGAAGTAGTATGCGAAATACTTCCTGAAAATAAACCAAGATATCTAATGGGAGTTGGTACTCCAATTAATATTTTAGAAAATATTGCTTTAGGAATAGATATGTTTGATTGTGTAATGCCAACTCGTAATGCTAGAAATGGAATGTTATTTACAGCTTATGGTTCCATAAATATAAAAAACAAAAAATGGAAAGATGATTTTTCACCAATTGACGAAATGGGCATTACTTTTGTAGATACTGCATACTCTAAAGCGTATTTAAAACATTTGTTTAGTGTAAATGAATTATTAGGCAAACAGATAGCAACCATACATAATTTAGGTTTCTATCTTTGGCTAACACGTCAAGCAAGAAAACATATAATAGCTGGAGATTTTGGGACTTGGAAAGCATCCATGGTCAAACAAATGGATAATCGTCTTTAATACATGAAAATTTTAGATTGGTACATATTGAAAAGATACTTGTTTACATTTTTTATGATGTTACTTTTGTTTATTCCCATTGGAATAACTGTTAATCTAGCCGAAAAAATTGATCGTATATTAGAAAACGAAGTCCCTTTTAGTGAAGTAGCTTCTTTCTATTTTGATTTCACTATTTACTTTGCAAATTTGCTATTCCCATTATTTTTATTTCTATCGGTCATTTGGTTTACGTCAAAGTTAGCTAACAATACAGAAGTAGTAGCCTTTTTAAGTTCTGGTGTTTCTTTTTCACGTTTTTTAAGGCCTTACTTTATCGGAGCTACATTTATTGCGTTTTTAGCGCTAATGCTAGGAATGTATTGGGCACCAATAGCAAGTAAGGGTTTCAATGAGTTTAATTATAAATACCTCAATAATTCCAAGGTTTCTGAGACACAGCACATCTACAGACAGATTAATGATAGTGAGTATATTTATGTTAGTAATTTTGATCCAAAAACTAAACGTGGAAATAATTTTACACTCGAGCATTTTGAAGAAAATAAGCTAGCTTACAAAATATCAGCATCAGCTATTAAATATGTAGATAAAGACAGTTCCTATAATTTAACCAACTATAATTTAAGAATTATAGGTTCTGATAATGATCAGCTTGAGTATTTAAGAACTAAAGACACTATTTTTAGCTTTGATTTAGAGGACCTAACTCCGCCCAAATATGTAGCTGAAACACTAACATATGGTGAATTGATTCGCTTTATTTCCCGAGAGGAAGTTCGAGGTTCATCCAATATTAGTCGCTATAAAGTAGTTCAGTACAAAAAATGGAGTTTACCTGTTTCAGTGTTCATCTTAACTATTATAGCAGTGGCGGTTTCATCCATTAAAAGAAGAGGAGGAATGGGAATTAATCTAGCCTTTGGAATTGTAATAGCTATGATCTATGTCTTTTTTGATAAGGTCTTTGGAGTTATGGCTGAACAATCTGATTTTTCTCCACTATTAGCTGTTTGGTTTCCAAATATTTTATTTGGCACACTTGCAATTTATTTGTTATATAATGCTAAGCGTTAAGACAAAAAACTACATTCACTTACATTTCCTTGTAATTATTGCTGGATTTACAGCTGTAATTGGCGAGTTAATAGCGCTTGATGCAATTCCACTGGTTTGGTATCGAATGAGTATTGCAGCTTTGTTAATGATCATTTATATAAAACTCAAAAAATTTTCTTTAAAGGTTCCGTTAAAAGTACTTCTTAAATTTTCTATTGCAGGAGTTATAATAGCGCTACATTGGATTACTTTTTTTGCAGCTATCAAAGTTTCAAATATATCAATAACTTTAGCAATGTTCTCAACAGGAGCATTTTTCGCATCGCTTATTGAGCCCTTATTTTTTAAACGTAAAATAATTGGTTATGAAATATTTTTCGGTCTTGTAGTAGTCGTTGGAGTTGGATTGATTACTCAAACAGAATTTAAGTATTTAATGGGAATCATACTAGGAATAACCTCTGCTTTGTTTTCTACTTTATTTGCTGTTCTAAACGGTAAATTCGTCAAGAATCATAAACCATCTGTAATTTCATTTTATGAGTTTATATTCGGTGTTGTTTTTATCTCTATCTTTTTGGCGTTCAGTAGTGATGGCTTTAGTTTAGGTTTTTTCCGACTTTCGTTTTCTGATTGGATATACTTATTTATTTTAGCATCTATTTGTACCGCTTATGCTTTTATTGGATCTATTCATGTTATGAAACACGTAACTCCGTACTCTGTAGTATTAACCTACAATTTGGAACCCATATATGGTATTGTTTTGGCTTTGATTTTCTTCCCAGAATCAGAGACCATGAACCCTTTGTTTTATGTGGGAGCTTGCCTTATTATTTGTACGGTTTTATTAAACGCCATATTTAAAAATATTAAAAAACCAAAAATCTAAGCTTTGAAATTTATTTAAAGAGTTTAAAGTTTTTATATTTGCGAACTAAACTAAACTAAAATTGAACTTCTATGGAATATCTAGAATTTGAGTTACCTATCAAGGAGCTAGAAGATCAATTGGAAAAATGTCAAATTATTGGAAAAGAGAGTGATGTTGATGTTTCTGAAACATCATTACAAATCCTTCAAAAATTAGATGTTGCTAAAAAAGAAATTTATAAAAATCTCACACCATGGCAACGAGTTCAACTTTCTAGGCATCCAAACCGACCTTACACACTAGACTATATTAGTTCTATATGTGGAGATTCTTTTTTGGAGCTTCATGGAGACCGAAATTTTAAAGATGACAAGGCTATGATTGGTGGTTTGGGTAAAATTGGCGATCAAAGCTTTATGTTTATTGGTCAACAAAAAGGTTACAATACTAAGACTCGTCAATATAGAAATTTTGGTATGGCTAATCCAGAGGGATACAGAAAAGCACTTCGATTAATGAAATCCGCAGAAAAATTTGGAATTCCTGTAGTATCGCTAATTGATACCCCAGGTGCATATCCTGGTTTAGAAGCTGAAGAGCGTGGACAAGGAGAAGCCATTGCCAGGAATATATTAGAAATGACTCGCTTGAAAGTGCCAATTATCACTATAATTATAGGAGAAGGAGCTTCAGGTGGTGCTTTAGGGATAGGAGTGGGAGATAAAGTTCTAATGCTTGAAAATACTTGGTATTCTGTCATTTCCCCAGAATCTTGTTCGTCAATTCTCTGGAGAAGCTGGGAGTATAAAGAACAAGCTGCTACTGCTCTAAAATTAACTGCAAAAGATATGAAAAGAATGAAGTTAGTTGACGAGATTATAAAAGAACCTTTAGGTGGTGCGCACAAAGATCGTGACAAAACTTTCTTGACAGTCTCAAACGCTATCGTCAAATCTTACGCAGACTTCAAAAACTTATCACCAAAAGAATTAGTCACAAAACGAATGGATAAGTATTCACAAATGGGAGTTTTTAACGATTAATTAGTAATCTCCTTCCAGAAAATATCAAGTCAAGTCAAATACTTGACTTTTTTAATACTTATTAACAAAATTTGTTACTTATAAACAGTTTTCTTGTTAAATATACAAAGATAAATTTTCTATGTAATGTCTATATTTTAAGTATTTTAGTTAAATGAAACAGCCAGACCAAATAAAAGTATATAAATCTGATAATAGTAAATTAATTAGTTTAGAGAAAGGCAAAATCCCGCCCCAAGCTACTGATTTGGAAGAAGTTGTTCTTGGAGCTATGATGATCGATAAAAAAGGAGTCGATGAGGTAATAGATATTCTTAGTATAGATGCCTTTTATAAGGACTCTCATCAGTATATTTTTGAGTCTATATTGCAACTGTTTGAAAATAGTGAGCCTGTTGATTTACTAACTGTTTCGTCTCAATTACGTAAAAACTCTAAATTAGATTTAGTAGGTGGCGATTTTTATTTAATATCACTCACACAAAAAGTATCCTCGTCAGCTCACATTGAGTTTCATGCACGTATTATTTTACAGAAATTCATACAACGAAGCTTAATCAAAATTTCAAATGAAATTATTGAAGATTCTTTCGATGAAACAAAAGATGTTTTTGATTTATTGGATAAGGCAGAAACAAGATTATACGAGGTTACCCAAGGAAATATAAAAAAATCAACAGAAACAGCTCAGGATTTAGTTTTTCAAGCAAAGAAAAAAATTGAAGAAATTTCAAATAAGGAAGGTCTTAGTGGTGTGCCTTCTGGATTTGATAAATTAGATAAACTAACTTCTGGTTGGCAAGAAAGTGATTTAATTATTATAGCAGCCCGTCCTGGTATGGGTAAAACAGCTTTAACATTATCTATGGCCCGCAATATTGCAGTTACTCAAAATATTCCTGTGGCTTTCTTTTCTTTAGAGATGTCTTCAGTTCAGTTAATTACAAGATTAATATCTTCTGAAACTGGTTTGAGCTCTGATAAGCTTAGAACAGGACGACTTGAAAAACATGAATGGGAACAGTTAAATGTCAAGGTTAAGTCTCTAGAGAAAGCCCCTTTGTACATTGATGACACTCCATCCTTATCTATTTTTGACTTAAGAGCTAAAGCCCGCAGACTGGCATCCCAAAATGGAATTAAGCTAATAATTGTAGATTATTTACAGCTAATGACTGGGGGTGGTAGTCAGAAAAACGGAAATCGTGAACAAGAAATCTCTATGATTTCAAGAAACCTGAAAGCTTTGGCAAAAGAGTTGAGTGTTCCTGTCATTGCCTTATCACAGCTCTCGAGAGCAGTAGAAACTCGTGGAGGAAGTAAAAGGCCTCTACTTTCTGATTTGAGGGAGTCTGGAGCTATTGAACAAGATGCTGACATAGTTTCTTTTATTTATCGTCCCGAATACTATAAGATAGACGAATGGGACGATGAACAACATACCCCATCTGAAGGTCAGGCTGAGTTCATAATAGCGAAACACCGTAATGGTGGATTGGAAAACATCAGATTAAAATTTATTGGTCATTTAGGTAAGTTTGATAACTTGGATGACTTTGATTCACCATTTGATACTGAGTTTCACTCTAAAATGAATGCAGCTGCTAACGACGACACCTTTAAACAAGAAAACTATCGCGTAGACCCAAATCAAGCTTTTGGAGATGATAACGACGACACACCCTACTAGCGCCTTAATTGTAATAACTTTTATAGAATGAAAAAGTTAACATTTATATTTTTCTTGTTTTATTCCTTGAACTCTTTTGCGTCTTACATTTTAATTCCTATGGATTCTGAAGGCCAGAAAAGTCATTTAAAAGCTTATGGAATCACTTATTGGGTTCTCAATAAAAAACAAAATGTAAAGTGGCTTCTTAACTATAGAGGAGGCTCTTTTCTAATACCATTTGTTGATTCCATAAAAAAAGAATGTTTGATTAGAGGGGTTTCTTATGAACTTGTAAGTAACCAACAAGTCGAATCTATCTTAAATGAAATTAATAGCCCTAGTAAAAATATGGACGCTGTAGTTCTTGAAAAGGCTCCAAAAATCGCAGTGTATTCTCCAAACGGAAATCAACCTTGGGATGATGCTGTTACAATGGTTCTGACTTATGCCGAAATTCCTTACGAAACTATTTATGATACAGAAGTATTAAACGATGCTTTATTACTTTATGATTGGTTACATCTACACCATGAAGATTTTACGGGTCAATACGGGAAGTTTTATAGAGCATATAGAAATGCTGCCTGGTATATAGATCAACAGCAAGCCGCTGAGAAACTTGCTTTCTCTTTGGGGTACAATAAAGTTTCAGATCAAAAGCTAGCCGTGGCTAAAAAAATAAGAGAATACGTATTAGGCGGTGGGTTTATGTTTGCAATGTGTAGTGCAACAGACAGTTTCGATGTTGCTTTGGCTGCCCATGAAGTAGATATATGTGAGCCAATGTTTGATGGAGATGGCACATCTCCTAACTTTCAAAGTAAACTTGACTATTCAAAAACATTTGCTTTCCGGGATTTTATTATTGAACGCGATCCAAAAGTTTATGAGTTTTCAAATATAGATATGACCCAAAAGCGTCAAATTTCAAAAGAACTAGACTATTTTACGTTAATGGATTATTCGGCTAAATGGGACCCTATTCCCACTATGCTTAATCAAAACCATACAGTGATTGTTAAAGGCTTTATGGGACAAACAACTTCATATAGTAGAGACCTTGTTAAATCAAATGTACTAGTGATGGGAGAAAATAAGGCAAATGGAGAAGCTAGATATATACATGGAATTAAAGGAAAAGGTTTTTTTACATTTTATGGGGGTCACGATCCTGAGGATTATACACATAGAGTAGGGGATCCTAAAACAGAACTAGATTTACATCCAACTTCACCTGGATATCGTCTTATTTTAAATAATGTCTTGTTTCCTGCTGCACGCAAGAAAAAGCAAAAAACTTAAATTTTTTAGTATTACATTATTAAATACAAAAAGCCCACTCATTTGAGTGGGCTTTTTTATACATAAGCGAGTATTGTACAATAAGGCAGAAGCCTTAATTTAATTTGTCAATTATAGCTTTAAAAGCTGCAGGATCATTCATCGCTAAGTCAGCCAAAACCTTTCGGTTTAGGTCAATATTGTTAGTTTTGAGTTTTCCCATGAATTGTGAGTAAGATAATCCATGCGCTCTTGATCCAGCGTTGATACGCATGATCCATAATGCTCGGAATGTTCTCTTTTTGTTTCTACGATCTCTGTAAGCGTAGAGCATGGCTTTGTCAACTGCATTTTTTGCAACTGTCCATACATTTTTACGACGACCAAAGTATCCTTTGGCCTGTTTTAATACTTTTTTTCTGCGGGCTCTTTTGGCCACTGAGTTTACTGATCTTGGCATTTCTTAATGATTTTTGTAGTAGGCGATTCAATAATCTTGAACACTTTTGTTAGCCTAACTCCATGGTTTATAATTTTTTTAACCTTGCAATTAATTACTTTAAACGTAATTGTTGCTTAATGTTTGCTTCATCACTTGTGTGTACTAAAGTACTGTGAGTGAGAGCAAGCTTGCGTTTTTTAGACTTCTTCGTTAGAATATGGCTTTTGAACGCATGCTTTCTTTTGATTTTTCCAGTACCGGTTAACTTAAATCGTTTTTTGGCACTAGACTTGGTTTTCATTTTAGGCATTTTCTA
>JAQWYU010000225.1 GCA_029253805.1 Flavobacteriaceae bacterium
ATCATAAAATAATATGCACCTGCATTTTTGAATGCTAATATATCCCCTTCATTGATTTCACAAATTTGTTTATTTTTAGCAAAAGTATCTGTTTCACAAATATAACATACAACTGAATAAAAACGTTTTTTTCCTTTTGGATTTTAAATCTTTTAAAAGGAAACTCTAAAATTGTTGGTTTGTGTTATCAAATTTTCAAGCGCTTGGCTTGGGATAATATTACTTTATATGAAATTATCTCTACAACTAACGAGTTTACTATATTAGTAGAGGAACATTTAGTTGATAAAGCTTTTTCTATCATTAAGGGATTGAAGCACTAATGAATCCAAGAAATTCATCATAAAAAATATTGGTAAAACGACATAGGTTAATTACTTTTGTGACTTAATTTTTTTTACATATTTCTCAAACTGAGTATAAAAAATAATTCTGTTAACTGATGAATTTACACGAGTATCAAGGAAAGGAAATTTTAAGCACTTTTGGAGTAAAGATTCAAAAAGGTATAGTAGTCAGCAATCCTAAAGATGCTGTTGAAGCTGCCAAGAAACTTACTGAAGAAACTGGTACTGGATGGCATGTAATAAAAGCCCAAGTACATGCTGGTGGTCGCGGTAAAGGGGGTGGGGTAAAATTAGCTAAAAACTTAGCTGAAGTTGAATCTTTAGCAGATCAAATTATTGGTATGCAGTTAGTTACTCCTCAAACTTCTTCAGAAGGAAAAAAGGTTCACCAGGTATTAGTAGCTGAAGATGTATATTATCCTGGAAAGTCAGAAACAAGCGAATTTTATATTTCCGTTTTGTTAAACAGAACAACAGGCAGGAATATGATTATGTATTCAACAGAAGGTGGAATGGATATTGAAACTGTTGCTGAAGAAACGCCACATTTAATATTTACTGAAGAAATTGATCCTGCTACTGGAATGCTTCCATTTCAAGCACGCCGCATTGCCTTTAATCTAGGTTTATCTGGGGCTGCTTTTAAAGATATGACTAAATTTGTATTGTCTTTATACACCGCCTATGATAAGTCAGACGCTTCTCTATTTGAAATTAATCCAGTTTTGAAAACTAGTGATGACAAAATTCTTGCTGTAGATGCGAAAGTAACTATAGACGATAATGCATTGTTTAGACATAGAGATTATTTAGACTTAAGAGACATTCGAGAAGAAAATCCCATTGAAGTAGAGGCAGATACTTTAGGTCTTAATTACGTTGATCTAGATGGCAATGTTGGTTGTATGGTTAATGGTGCTGGTCTTGCGATGGCTACAATGGATTTAATTAAACAAGCTGGGGGTGATCCTGCAAACTTCCTTGATGTTGGCGGTACAGCTGATGCTTCTAGGGTAGAAGCTGCTTTTAAAATTATTTTAAAAGATCCTGAAGTAAAAGCAATTTTAATAAATATTTTTGGCGGAATTGTGCGTTGTGATCGTGTAGCACAAGGAGTCATAGATGCCTATAAGAATATGGGGACTATTGATGTCCCAATTATCGTTCGTCTACAAGGAACAAATTCAGATATAGCAAAGAATTTAATTGATAGCTCTGGATTGGATGTTCAAAGTGCTGTTGAATTTCAAGAGGCTGCTGATAAAGTTCAGGCTGTATTGGGATAGTCTAATACAAACATAAAATGTAGCATCGAGGTTATATTTTTATTTTAAGGAATCTATCTTTTTTTGATAAATCTTAATTTGATCCCTAAATTGAGCGGCATGTAAGAAATCTAAATCTTTTGCAGCTGACTCCATGAGTTTACGAGTATCTCTTATTTTTTGTTCTAATTCATTGGATGTTAAATAATCACTTTCTGGCTCGGATGCTTTTAAAGCTTCCTGTTCATAATAATAACTGCTGACTGAATTTTTTGTTAGTGCATTGTTTAAATTTTTATTAAGAGCAGTTGGTTTTATATTATTTTTAGTGTTATAATCGATCTGTTTTTTTCTACGGTAATTGGTTTCGTCTATAGTTTTTTTCATACTCTTAGTTATCTTGTCAGCATACATAATAGCCTTACCATTGAGATGTCTAGCTGCTCTACCTACAGTTTGTGTTAGCGATCTCGCGGACCTTAAAAACCCTTCTTTATCGGCATCTAGTATTACAACTAAAGAAACCTCGGGAAGATCTAAGCCCTCTCTTAACAAATTAACCCCAACAAGAACATCAAATATACCTTTTCTCAAATCTTGCATGATTTCTACACGTTCTAATGTATCTACGTCACTATGTATATAACGACAACGGATTTGAATACGTCCTAAATATTTTGTTAGTTCTTCAGCCATTCTTTTTGTAAGAGTGGTCACTAACGTACGTTCATCCTTTTCGACACGTTGTTGAATTTCTTCAATAAGATCATCTATCTGGTTTAAACTTGGTCTAACTTCAATGATTGGGTCCAATAAGCCTGTTGGTCTAATAATCTGTTCAACAAATATTCCATCTGATTTTTCAAGCTCATAATCCGCAGGTGTAGCACTTACATATAATACCTGGTTTTGTAGACCTTCAAATTCCTCAAATTTTAAGGGTCTATTGTCCATGGCTGCTGGTAATCTAAACCCATATTCAACTAAATTTTCTTTACGGCTTCGGTCACCACCATACATGGCATGTACCTGAGAAATAGTAACGTGGCTCTCGTCAATAACCATAAGTGAGTCACTAGGAAAGTAATCTAACAAGCAAAAGGGGCGAGTTCCTGGAAGTCGGCCATCCAAATAACGAGAGTAATTTTCTATTCCTGAACAGTAGCCTAATTCTCTAATCATTTCTAAGTCAAACTCAGTTCTTTCTTTAAGACGTTTTGCTTCTAAGTGTTTACCGATATCTTTAAAATAATCGTGCTGTTTTACTAAATCGTCTTGAATATCTTTGATTGCATTTTGTAAAATGTCTGGTGAAGTAACAAACATATTTGCAGGGTATATATTAATGGTCTTATAATCTTCAATCAATTTATTTGTATTGATATCAAATGATTCTATAGCCTCAATTTCATCACCAAAGAAATGAATTCTAAATCCATAATCTGCATAGCTTGGAAAAACATCAACAGTATCGCCTTTGATTCTGAAATTACCGTGGTTAAATTCTCCTTCTGTTCTGGAATATAAACTTTGTACTAGTTTGTGTAGCAAAGTGGTTCTAGAAATAACTTCATCTACTTGTAGGGTAATTACATTTTTTTGAAACTCAACAGGGTTACCAATTCCATATAAACAAGAAACGGAGGCAATTACAATCACATCCCTACGACCAGATAAAAGAGAAGAAGTAGTGCTTAAGCGCAGCTTTTCAATTTCTTCATTAATTGATAAATCTTTTTCAATATATGTTCCAGAAACAGGCATGTATGCTTCAGGTTGGTAATAATCGTAATAGGATACAAAATACTCGACTGCGTTTTCAGGAAAAAATTGTTTAAATTCTGAGTAGAGTTGTGCTGCTAGGGTTTTGTTATGTGCTAGCACTAAAGTTGGACGCTGTACTTTTTTAATAATATTAGCAACTGTGAAAGTTTTACCAGATCCAGTCACTCCTAACAGAGTTTGGTATTTTTCGTTGGATTCAATCCCATCCACTAATTGTTTAATGGCAGCTGGTTGATCTCCTGTAGGACTAAAACTTGAAATTAATTTAAATTGCATAAACACAAAGCTACGGCAAAGTCAGCTTTAGAACAAAGCTGTGAATAGATTTTTAAAATTTAAAATGTGTTT
>JAQWYU010000226.1 GCA_029253805.1 Flavobacteriaceae bacterium
TTTACGTACGATATAAATTAACACTGTAGAGTAATTGATCTATGAAAATAAAAACCATTTTGGTTTCCCAACCTGAACCTAAAATAGAAAATTCTCCATACTTTGACCTTGAAGAAAAGCAAAAAGTCAAGATTGATTTCCGCTCATTTATCCACGTTGAAGGAGTGGCTGCAAAAGAAATTAGACTTCAGAAAGTAGACTTTTCAACATATTCTGCAGTTATTCTTACTAGCAGAAACGCAGTAGACCATTTTTTTAGAATTGCTAAAGAAATGCGCTTTAAAGTTCCTGATAGCATGAAGTATTTCTGCCAATCAGAGCCAGTAGCTTTATACCTACAAAACTATGTAGTATATCGAAAACGTAAAATATATGTAGGCAAACGTAATTTCGTGGATTTAGTTCCTTTGATTAAGAAATATAAAAATGAAAAGTTTTTATTGCCTTCTTCAGACAAACTAAAACCTTTAATTCCAAATACTCTTGAGGAAATTGGAGTTCAATTCAAGCAAGCCGTTTTTTACAAAACAGTTATTAGTGATTTGTCTGATCTTGCAAACGTATATTATGATATTCTAGTATTCTTTAGCCCATCTGGAATTGACTCCCTATTTCATAATTTTCCAAATTTCAAACAAAATGATACTCGTATAGCCGTATTTGGAAATACAACTGTTAAAGCTGTTGAAAATAAAGGGTTGCGTGTGGACGTCGCAGCACCAACAGCTGAAATGCCATCCATGACAATGGCATTAAATAAATACATTCAAGAAACTAACAAAAAATAACTTCTTAAATCATTTATTGTAATTAAACCTGCTAATCAAGTGGGTTTTTTAGTTTAAAATATCATACATTGTAGATGATTTAAAAACTACATACATGAAATTATCACACCTACTTGTACTATCCTTCGTTTTTATTAGCTGCTCGAACGATGAAAACGGAAATGAAGCTGATGAACCAGTTTTGACAGCATCAGATTTTAGTCCAAATACACAAGGTAATTATTGGGAATACAACGTTAATAGTACTAGCGTAGATCTTCCAGATATGAACTTTATCTCAGTTGATTCATTATATATTGCCTCGACATCTAGCATGTCCTACTCGCTCAATGCCAACAATGGAATCGGGGCAAACGGTAGCATGAACAGCATAATAACTAGCGGAAACCTATCCACAACAAATTCATCATTATTATATAGCGGGGCCTTAGACCTTCCTATAGATTTGGATATTGACCAATCATTAGAAATTATGGATCTTGTATTGTTAGATTTGAATGCTGAAAATGGAGCTATTCTATCTAGTATTGATGGAATGTTTTCCGAAAATATTGATATTCAGGGGACTGTATTGCCTATAAATGTAAACTACGAGTTGTTCACTGCAAAGGAAAATTTTTATGAATCTAAAGTAGTTAATGGAACTTCTTATTCAAACGTTTATGAAGGATCATTAGGCCTTAATTTATCTGTTACAGGGACAATTACATTTTTTGATATAAATATACTTGAATCTCAAGATATTCTCTTGATCAATTATTATTATGGAGCTAATATTGGACTTCTTAGAGCTGAAAGCAATCAAGGTTTTGAGCTAGCTCCACAAATAATTGCACTTATTGAACAATCTGGAGGAGGAGGAGAATTACCATCTTCTGCTACAGTTACTAGCCTTGAAGAATTAAGCAACTACTTAATAAACTAAAGATCAAATAAGTGCCATTTTTGTTCATTAAAGTCAGGTCTTGTTCATTAAAATTATAATTACCCTCTCTCAGCAAAAATTTACGACATAAATACTTTGTAAATAAATATTCCATAAATAAAAACTAAGGCAAAACCTTCAGTTTTTCTAAACTGGTTTTTTTTCAGTATCAGTGATAGTGGTAAAAGTATCACAGCAAAGATTAACATCCATATTAAATCTCTAGATACAATTAACGGATCATCAACCAAAATAGGTTTGATCATCGCAGTTAGACCTAATACGGATCCGATATTAAAGATATTTGAACCAATTAAATTACCCAATGAAATTGACTTTTCATTTCTCACTACTGCCATTACGGAAGCTGCTAGCTCAGGAATACTTGTGCCAAAAGCAATAATTGAAACAGAAATAACAGCTTCACTAACCCCTATCTCCTTTGCTATAACAACTGCACCTTTAACAAGCCAGTCGGAACCAAAGAACAAGCTA
>JAQWYU010000227.1 GCA_029253805.1 Flavobacteriaceae bacterium
ACTGTAACTCGTTTCCCGATAACTTCCTCGGCTGTAAAACTTTCTGCAATACCAGAAACAATAGTCCTAACATCGACTCCAGTATCTACTTTAAGCACCAATAGTTTTTTTGCTTTTGACATCTTCTCAGCCTCCAAGACAGTCCCAACTCTAATATCTAATTTAGAAAAATCTTCAAAAGAGATTGTTTCTTTTTGAGACTCTATTTTTTTATTGACAGTTTCATTAACCAGCTTACTTTTTGCCAATTTATCCAATTGAAAATCAATTTCAGAATCTTCTATTTTAGCGAATAAGAGTTCAGACTCTCCTATTTGATGAGAGGGCTTAATCATAGGGTCTCCACTCTCAATGTTTTTCCAAGAAATTAAATCTAAATTTAGCATTGATTTTAATCTTTTGGATGATGCAGGTAATAGGGGCTCAGATAATACTGCCAGTGCTGCGGCAATTTGAAGAGCGATATACATTATAGTTTGAACTCGGGCAGGATCAGTTTTTATAACCTTCCAGGGTTCAGCATCTGCCAAAAATTTATTCCCATGTCTTGCAAGGTTCATAAACTCTTGGCTGGCTTCTCTAAATCGATACCGCTCAATAGATTTCGAAATTATAAGTGGATAAGACTTAATAAGATCTAGGGCTACCAAATCATCATTAGAAAACTTTTGCGGAGCTGGTACGATACCTTGGTAATACTTCGTAGTCAACACCATAACCCTATTTATAAAATTTCCAAAAATAGCAACCAACTCATTATTATTTCTAGCTTGAAAATCTTTCCAAGTAAAATCATTATCCTTTGTTTCAGGAGCAGTAGCTGTTAATACATATCTTAAGACATCTTGTTTATCTGGAAATTCTTTTAAATAATCAGGAAGCCAAACTGCCCAGTTTTTGGAAGTAGATAGTTTTTGACCCTCAAGATTTAAAAATTCATTAGCAGGAACATTAGATGGAAGAATATAACTACCCTCGGCCTTCAACATAGCTGGAAAAATAATACAATGAAATACAATATTGTCCTTACCAATAAAATGAACTAGCGTGGTATTACTATCTTTCCAATATGGCTCCCAATCTTTACCTTCTCTTTGAGCCCATTCTTTGGTTGATGAAATATATCCTATTGGGGCATCAAACCATACATACAAAACCTTTCCATCTGCACCCTTAACGGGAACAGGAATACCCCAATCTAAGTCACGGGTAACTGCACGAGGGCGTAAGCCATCGTCAAGCCAAGACTTACATTGACCGTAAACATTAGGTTTCCAGTCTGATTTGTGACCATCCAAAATCCATTCTTTTAAAAACGACTCGTGTTTGTCAAGTGGTAAAAACCAGTGTTTTGTATCTTTCAAACTTGGAGTTACACCTGTTATTGCGGATTTAGGGTTCAACAAGTCTGTGGCGTTATGAGAAGTACCACAGGCTTCACATTGATCTCCGTAACTTTCTTCATTGCCACACTTTGGGCAAGTACCTACAACAAAACGATCAGCTAAAAACTGAGCAGCTTTGGAGTCATAAAGTTGTGCATTTGTTTCTTCCAAAAATTCACCACTAGCATGAAGGTTTTTAAAAAACTCCGAAGCAGTATCGTGATGAATTTTTGCTGATGTTCTTGAGTAATTATCAAACGAAATACCAAAATCCTCAAAAGAAGACTTAATATTTGAATTATAATAATCTACAATGTCCTGTGGAGAAATCCCTTCATTTTTAGCTTTTATTGTGATAGGTACACCATGCTCATCACTTCCACAAATAAACGCTACATCGTGACCCTTTAAACGCATGTAACGTGCATATATATCGGCCGGCACATAAACTCCTGCCAAGTGCCCGATGTGTAATGGTCCATTAGTGTAAGGCAGGGCTGCTGTAATTGTAAAACGTTTTGACATTTTGTATTATTTATACCAACAAAAATACATAATATTACTTCTAATTAGAAACAGAACATTAGAGAAATTCTTATATTTACTAATAGTAAATAATAATGGTTTTTTAATTTATCGACATTTCCCTTTTTTCTGTTATAAATTATTGGTAAAAATCCACAAACTTCAGACAGCATAACAAAAACTGATACCCAATATGGATTCTAATATGATACGACCGTTCTGTTTACAAGAGGGAGACATTGTTGCCATGATAGCTCCCGCTGGAGTCTTAAAACAAAATCGTGAAGTAATTCAAAGAACAAAAATAGTTCTAAAAAATTGGGGTTTAAAAGTTGTGTTTGGGAAAAATATAGAAAAAAAACTAAACCATTTTGCAGGATCGGATAAAGACAGAACAGATGACTTTCAATGGGCACTTGACAATCCTAAAATTAAAGCAATATGGTGTGCACGTGGGGGATACGGCTCTCAAAGAATCATAGACAAACTAAACTTTGAAAAATTTAAAAAAAACCCAAAGTGGATTGTAGGGTATTCCGATATTACAGTCTTTCATGAAAAACTTCATAAACTAGGTTACCAGAGCATACACGGAATGATGTGTATCAATTTAGTTGATGATCCAAAATCGATTAAACTATCGTTAGAAACTCTAAAATCAGCTCTTTTCGGAGAACTTGAGGGCTACAATATTGAAGGAAACTATTATAACAAAGTTGGTAAAACCCATGGACAACTTATTGGTGGAAATTTAACATTAATTACTGCTACACTAGGGAGTAAAACTAGTATAAATACAAAAGGAAAAATTATTTTTATTGAAGAAATTGGCGAATATAAATACCATATTGACCGACAATTACAATCATTAAAACGTGCTGGTTACTTCGATCAATGCTCTGGCGTAATAATAGGAGATATTAGTAAACTAAAAATCAATGATCCCCTGTGGGGGGAATCAGTTGAAGAACTTATTTTAGACGTTCTTAAAGATACTAATTTTCCTGTCGCTTTTGGCTTCCCAGCAGGACATGAAAATGAGAATAGAGCGCTCTATTTAGGGCGGGATATTAAACTGAACGTCACAAAAAATAAAACAAATATTATTTTTCAATAAACTCCTAAAAATAAATAGAGCAGTTTTTTTATCTAATTATAATCCAAAATTGGCTTCAGAGATTTTAGACCCTCTTGAACAGTATTAATATTTTTAAAACTCATCAATAGCCTCAGTCCTTGTCTCATTTGTTTTTCTTTAATAGAGCATAATTTCGGATTAGCTTGTACATACTTAAGGATTCTAGTGAAATGATCACTTTGATAAAAAAGACTGTTTTGATCTCTAACGAAATAACCAATAAGTTTACCCTGTTTCATCACAATTTTATCAAATCCTAACTTAGTTGCTAACCACTTAATTCTCACACTGTCTAAAAGATCTACTACCTGAATTGGTAAAGCACCAAACCGATCAGTTAAATCACAATCAAAAACTTCTAATTCAGTCTCAGATTTAAGAGTGTTAAGTTGCGTATAAAGACTTAGACGCTCTGTAATATTATTAACAAAATCATCTGGAAACATTAGAGAAAAGTCCGTATCTAGTGTTATCTCTTTTACAAATTGTTTATTATTTATCTCTTCCTTAAATAAGTTCTTAAATTCTGATTCTTTCAGCTCTTCAATGGCCTCATTAAGAATCTTCTGATAGGTTTCGAATCCGATATCATTAATAAAACCACTTTGTTCACCTCCTAACAAATCACCTGCGCCCCTTATTTCTAAATCTTTCATAGCTATATTAAATCCACTCCCAAGTGCTGTATATTGTTCCAAGGCTGATATTCGTTTACGGGCATCGTCTGTCATGGCATGAAAATCAGGCGTAATAAAATAACAGAATGCTTTTTTATTACTTCGACCTACTCGACCACGCATTTGATGCAGGTCACTCAACCCAAAATTATTCGCATTATTTATCAAAATTGTATTTGCGTTAGGTACATCTAACCCGCTCTCAACTATCGTAGTACTAACTAGTACATCAAATTCTCCGCCCATAAAATCTAACATTAGCCGTTCTAGCTTTCGACCTTCTAACTGACCATGGCCAACTCTAATTTTAGCATCTGGTACTAAGCGTTGAATCAAACCAGCAACTTCTTTTATGTTTTCTATTCTGTTGTGAATAAAATAAACCTGTCCTGAACGCTGAATTTCGTAAGAGATAGCATCCCTTATTATAGTTTCATTTAAACGAATTACTTGACTTTCAATTGGATAACGATTTGGAGGCGGAGTATTAATAACAGATAAATCTCGTGCTGCCATAAGACTAAATTGCAATGTCCTAGGAATCGGAGTTGCAGTGAGGGTTAATACATCAACATTATCCTTTAAAGTTTTAAGTTTTTCTTTAACAGCTACACCAAATTTTTGCTCTTCGTCAACAATTAAAAGTCCTAAATCTTTGAACTTAACAGATTTGTTTACTAACTGATGCGTACCAATAATAATATCTAATTGACCTGACTCTAATTGCTCTAGAGTATCTTTTCGCTGCTTTGTTGTTTTGAATCTGTTAATGTAATCAATGGTAACGGGAAAATCCTTAAAACGAGCTCTAAAAGTCTTGGCATGTTGAAATGCAAGTATAGTTGTAGGTACTAATATAGCTACTTGCTTTCCGTTGTCAACGGCTTTAAAAGCAGCTCTTATAGCTACTTCGGTTTTACCAAAGCCAACATCCCCACAAATTAAGCGATCCATTGGGCGCTCACTTTCCATATCTGCTTTTATATCTGCTGTTGCCGTAACCTGGTCTGGTGTATCCTCATACATAAAAGAGGCTTCTAGTTCATGCTGCATTGAACTGTCTGGCTTGTACCTATACCCGGTTTCTAATTTTCGCTTTGCGTAAAGTTTGATTAAATTAAAAGCAACCTCCTTAACCTTTATCTTAGTCTTTTGTTTGAGGACTTTCCAGGCCTTACTTCCAAGCTTATAAATCTTTGGGAGCTTACCATCCTTTCCGTTAAACTTAGTAATTTTGTGAAGAGCATGGATGCTCAAATAAAGAACATCTCGTTCACCATAAAACAACTTTATTGCCTCTTGTTTTTTACCTTCAACTTCAATTTTCTGCAAACCTCCAAACTTTCCAATTCCATGATCTATGTGGGTAATATAATCTCCTATTTCAAGTTTTGTTAGTTCCTTGAGGGTTATGGATTGCTTTTTGGTATAACCATTTTTTAAGTGAAATTTATGATATCGCTCAAATATTTGATGATCAGTGTAACAAACCAATTTATTATCATGATCAACAAATCCCTCATATAAAGACATCACTATAATCTGACAATGAACTTGATTATCCACTGTTTCAAAAATATCATAAAAACGCTGCGCCTGTTGAGAACTAGAACAACAGATGAAATTATGATAACCCAAATCATGTTTAGAATTTAATTCATCGATCAATAGATTGAACTGCTTGTTAAATGATGGCTGTGGACCAACTTGAAATTCAATTTTTTGAGAAACATTAGTAGCTAATATGGAATTCATTCCAAATTCAACTACGGAAAAATCTAGCAATTGTGATTTAAAATTAGCAGAAGTACAAAATAAATCAACAGGGTTACTATAATTAATTTCTGGAGTTAGTGCATCGTATGCCTCTCTAGCTTTTTGCTGAAGTTTCTCTGTTGATTCTAATAGATTAGAAATGTTTTTTGCAAAAATTAGTGTTTCAGATGATATATATTCAAAAAAGCTCTGACGTGTTTGATTAAGTAATTTATGTTCTATATTAGGTAATATTTGAATTTTTTTAATAGTATTAGTAGAAAGCTGGGTCTCTATATCAAATGTTCTGATGCTTTCTACCTCATCCCCAAAAAATTCAATTCTGTATGGCTCATCATGCGAAAAAGAAAATACGTCTACTATTCCACCACGGACAGAAAATTCTCCAGGTTCTGTAACAAAATCTACTCTAGAAAATTGATACTCAAAAAGAACTTCATTGAAAAAATCTAGATTAAGGGTTTCTCCTATACTAACTTTAAAAATTGATTTTTCAAGCTGAGTCCTAGAAACTACTTTTTCAAAAAGCGCTTCTGGGTATGTAATAATTATGGCTGGCTTTTTTTGGGAGTTTATTCGATTTAGAACTTCGGCCCTCAACAAAACATTTGCATTATCAGTTTCCTCAACTTGATAAGGCCTACGGTAACTTCCAGGGTAAAACAAAACTTGTTTCTCATCCAAAAGCATTTCAAAATCGTTCAAATAATAAGCGGC
>JAQWYU010000228.1 GCA_029253805.1 Flavobacteriaceae bacterium
TATTCTTAAAGGCCCAATTCCATCAACATTAGCTGCGTATTCTGGCATATCAAAAGACACTTTCACATGTGACATAGCTCCTATATTGTATATTTCATCAGGTTGAGTGTCTTTAATAACTTAAGTAATGTTTAATGAGACTGTTAGATCTCCGTAATGTAACTTAAATCTAGGGTTTTCGACATGAGGGTCTTCGTATATGTGGTCAACACGCTGTGTGTTAAAAGAAGATGAACGTCGCTTGACTCCGTGCACTTCATATCCTTTTTCTAGCAAAAGTTCTGCAAGATAGGAGCCATCTTGTCCTGTAACACCAGTAATAAGAGCTACCTTCATCAGTTTAATTTATTTTCTTTATGGTTATGAGAATTGTTTAAAAACCAATCGTAGGTCTTTTTTAATCCTTGCTCTAGCTCTGTTTTATATCTCCAACCCATAGCTATTATTTTAGATACATCCATGAGTTTTCTAGGGGTTCCATCAGGTTTACTAGAATCCCAAATAATATTACCCTTGTGCCCAATTATTTTCTGTATGGTTTTAGCTAATGTTTTAATAGTAACGTCAGTTCCAGTTCCAACATTGTACAAATGACCTGGTAATTTATTTTCTAAAGCATGGACAACCGCTGTTGCTAAATCATCTACAAATAAAAACTCCCGCTTGACAGTTCCAGACCCCCACAGCGTAACTGTATTGTGATTATTCACTTTAGCTTCGTGAAATTTTCTAATCATTGCGGGAATCACATGGGATGATTTTAGATCAAAATTGTCATTATATCCATATAAATTGGTAGGCATTAAACTTACATAATCCTTGCCAAATTGTTTTTTAATAGACTCGCAAGCTTTGATTCCAGTAATTTTAGCCAAAGCGTAGCATTCGTTGGTGGGTTCCAGTGAATCTGTTAGTAAATAGTCTTCTTTTAGTGGCTGTGGAGCAAACTTTGGATAAATACATGAGCTACCTAAAAAAATGAATTTTTCAACACTATTTTTAAAAGCTCCGTCTATTAAATTATTTTGAATCTGCATATTTTCCATTAAGAATTGGTAGGGGTAATCTTTGTTAGCTAGTATTCCGCCAACTTTGGCTGCTGCATCAACAACTGCCTCAGGTTTTTCTAAATTATAAAAATCATTTACCTCTTTTTGGTTTCTCAAATTCAGTTCACGGCTTGATTTTCCAATCAAGTTGGAATATCCTTTAGACTTTAGTCCTCGCCATACAGCTGAGCCTACCATACCGCAATGTCCAGCAACATATATCTTTTTATTCTTGTCCACTATCTTCCAAAATCGTCTTGAATCCTAACGATATCTTCTTCATCAGATGGAATAGCATTAGTGTGTTGCCATATTTCTGCAACTACACCATATTCATTTAATCCAATTAAACGGTGCCGAACCCCTTGATTGAGTTTAATCTGGTTGCCAGGTTTAAAGGTTTGCATTTGATTTTCTACATCTGTTTCACTTTGGACAATTCCAACACAACCTTTGTACACTTGCCATATTTCTGCCCTACGGTTATGATATTGCCAAGACAGTTTTGACTTGGGTTTAACCATTAAAATTTTAGGGCTTAGTTTACCATCAATTCTCAAGCTCTCTACATCTAGTCCACTAAAAAAATGATTTGAAAAGGCCTGTGCTTGAGATTCGTCTATATAAAAAAATCCTCCCCAAGGACGTTGCATGTCTGAGTCAGTTATTTTAAAACTCATAGACTCTAATTCTTTGCGCACGTTATTATAAAATTCTACTGCCATAAATTAATCTTCTGCTATTTTAACTTGTTTTCTCAGTCCGGACGACGAAAACCTGTGATTTCTAGTATTAAAATACAATTCAATTCCATTAGATTCACAATATACTCTTCCAGTAAATTTTTTATCTTTATATTCATCGCCAATAATACGAATATCCAATCGGAATGATCTTAAAATATCTTCTAAATCTTGTTCAGAGACATAAGGCACTATTTCATCAACAAATTTACAAGCTTTTAATTGAATATATCGTTCTGTAATACTTTGAGAGGGAGCATTTTTTTCTGTACGATCTAAAGAAGGATCTAACTGAAGCCCTACAATCAAATAGTCACATTTTGTTTTGGCCTCCTCGAGCATCTTAACATGACCCGCATGTAAGAGATCAAAGGTTGAAAAGGTAATACCGATTTTCATTTTGTTTGTAATTTAATTAATATTTTATATTACTCATAGCATTCAATAAATATTGTAAATAGGCTGTTAATAATTTAAATATACCCATCCTGAAATATTTTCATTATTTTCATTATTTAATTTCAAGACATAAAAATAAGTTCCAACAGGTAGTAATTCTGACTTATTTCCAGTATTACTAGTTCCGTCCCATTTATTCGAGTTGTTTCCCTTAAATACAACCTTACCATATCGATTGTAAATTTTTAAACTATGGTCAGGATAGGTGTCATATAACCCATTAATATGAAAAACATCATTAATCCCATCTCCATTTGGGGAAAGTCCCTGGCTAGGTTCAATAAGGCATTCAAAACCAGGATTGATATTACTAAAAACGTTGTTAATTTCCAATAAATAGGAATTGTTATTTTCATTTATTTCGTTTAGTATTCCTAATCCATTTCCAAAATCGTCAACAACAGCAGTGATTTCAAAATTTTGATTAAAGTTTTGGTCTATCTCAAAAGTCACACTTCCTGTTATTTGACCATTAATCTCAATATCTTGGTTAGTCTGTATCTGTCCCAATAGATTATTGTTTATATAAAAAGCAATAGGTGTTCCTGCCGGTATTTCAGCTGTGGATCCAAAATTAGAAACCGTATAATAAATTTTAATATTTCGATTGTTACATGTACTCAGTACTTGTTCCGATAATGCTATGGTTGCATCGGGTAATTCACTATTTACAACAGTAATTATAGTATTAACCATCACTAGGTCTTGTCCTGAAGTAAGTTGGATTAGTGCGCTACTATCTCCAGGGTTTACATTGTTTTGGATATCATAAACATCTATATCCATATTAAACAAGTCAGTTTGTCCTGTAAAGCTATTAGTCCCATTGAAGGCATTTGTTTCTGGATTTAAGGGCGGGTTACTTAATAAATTACCATTCATTTTTAAAGTCTCATTAACTGCCAATGAAGAATCTCCTTCCCAAGCAATAAATCCAACTTTAGCTCCTTGGTTATCAACAACATTAATATTATCTAATTCGATTGAAATATCTTGCGGAACTGCCTCTAGACCGTCATAAATATTTAGCTGGTTTAATTGAATATCGTCTTCACTGTATACAACTAATAAAGTCCAACCTGCAAAATTAGTTCCAGTTGAACAATAATCTTCAGAAATATCAATTTGTTCCAAATCTGATAAAAGATAATTACCGTTCATGTTTGTCTGTATAATTTCAGTAACATTTTTGAAGCCTCCAAAAAATAGTTTTGATTGGTAGGTAAAAGAAAATGTCCTTTCGGCGTTAACCTCAATTGAATTTAAACTAACAGAAAAGTCACCAGATCCGGAACCAGCCCAATATAAATAGGCAGCTTCTATAGTTTGATTGGCCTGAAGTTCTAAATATGCATCTGATTCAGTTAAAATATTGCAATCTGAAAATGCACCATTTTCAATCAAATTGAGGGTATTTCCTATTGCTATAAAATCATATCTCCCGTTAAATTGCTCATACAAAGTAATTTCTTGGCTAATTGATAATATACTTAGGCTAAATGCGATAAATGTTAATTTTATAGTTTTAATTTTCATTAAATCTATTTATTAAGTTTTGCTTTTATTTCTCAAGGATTTGCTTTTAAGAACTTACATTCTATACTGATGACGAACTAGATATTTAGACTTTTATTTACCGTTTTTAAAACTCCTATGATAAAATACATAAATCAAATTACTTTATACCAAAATAATTTTAGTGATTACACAAAAATCTATGCTAAGAATACTAAATTATACCTAGATAAATCAAACTTTATTCATAATTCGATTTATGCTTAAAAATAATACCTCTAAAAATATAAATTAATATTACTAAATCCAAGACCAACATAATATTAAATCATTAAAATAATAGTTTGTTGTGTTAATTCATAATACATTAAATCATCAGTAATATTTTCACTCCCTATTACAGCTAAAAATGTAAAACAAATATTATGATTGAATTTCTAATTTTATAATTTGATTAACGCTAACGTGATTGTTCTTAAAAATACTTCCACGAGGAGTTTTTAATACCTCCTAATTAAATATTTTAGATATTTCCATAAACAATTTGAGTTACATTATTCTCTTTATTTTACAAATTTAATTGAATAAATACTGTTGTTATTTACTATAGTTTGTTTCCCAAAGTTTAGTGGTAGTAATTGATATTGAGAATCTTACGATTAGATTACAGGGGTTACAACTTTGAACATATAACTCTAATCCACTGTTAATGAATGGGTTAAAAGGTAAGTTTCATACGATTTCATCATGATGACATTCATCATTTGTATTAAAACATCCACTATTACCAAAATTACACACTACACAGGACACCAACAAAAACTTTTTGATGAGCTCAAAAGACTCAAAGAGATTGAAGGATATGGATATAAATGAATTAGTTACATACTTTACGAAAAGGGATTTAGGTCTATAAGAACAGATTCCATCTTAAGAGATAATTATGTTTGTTCAATATATAATAGGAAGGTTAGAGAAAAGAGACTAAATCGAGAGTTTAAAGCTGTTGTAAAAAATATTATGGTTTACGAAACGTTTTGATTTGTTATCTTTATTATTATGAAAAAATTAATTTACTTCTCATTACTATTTGTTTTAATGTCTTCATGTAATAATAGATATAACATCTCCGAAACCTATTTATTTGATGATTTAATGGTTAATAGAAATAAAAAACCAATCACTGGAATTTTCTTTGAAACTTACCCTAATGATTCATTAAGATTTGAAAT
>JAQWYU010000229.1 GCA_029253805.1 Flavobacteriaceae bacterium
GGTAAAGGAAAAGGAAAGAACATACTTACTGCGAAACTTGAATCAGCGTTGAGAGACTATGCTTTAAACCAAATTTTTGGAAAGTTAAAAAAAAGTGGTTTAGGAAATCACAGGACTTCAAAAACAGGAATCGGCGACGAGCGGGATGGCGAAAATAGGTCATTTCAATATGGTGATGACTTAACAACATTAAATATGACTGAAAGTCTTAAAAATGCACAAATAAATAATGGCATTTCAGATTTACGACTCACAGAAAATGACTTAATTGTAGAAGAAACAAAGCACAAAGCACAAATGAGTACTGTGCTTATGATTGACATTAGTCACTCAATGATTTTATATGGCGAAGACAGAATTACACCCGCCAAAAAAGTAGCTATGGCATTAGTAGAGCTAATCTACCGAAAGTACCCTAAAGATTCTATCGATATTATTGTATTTGGAAATGAAGCCTGGCCTATTAAAGTCAAAGATCTTCCTTACTTAAAAGTTGGACCTTATCACACTAATACTGTTGCAGGGTTAGAACTGGCGATGGATATTTTGCGTAGAAAACGAAATACGAATAAGCAAATCTTCATGATAACTGATGGTAAACCAAGTTGTATAAAACTTCCATCAGGAGAGTTTTATAAAAATAGTAATGGACTCGATGAAATGATTGTCTCTAAGTGTTTAAATAAAGCGGCACAAGCTAGGAAATTAAAAATTCCAATCACAACTTTTATGATTGCCCAAGATCCATATCTAAGGCAATTTGTAGAGCTTTTTACTGCCCAAAACCAAGGAAAAGCTTTTTTAACTGGATTGTCTGGTTTGGGAGAAATGATATTTGAAGATTACGAAAAAAATAGAATTAAAAAAATATGAGAAAAAACATAACCTTTTTAGAGTTAAAAAACTCTAATTATGAAAATAAAACTATAAATCAAGAAATTCAATCTAACTTAATTAAACGGATTAAAGCCAAGCAAGCTATATTTGAAGGGCTTTTTGGTTATGAAGACACCGTTATTCCTCAATTAAAAAAAGCTATTATAGCAGGGCACCACATCAATTTATTAGGATTAAGAGGACAAGCTAAAACAAAAATAGCAAGAAGCATGGTTGACCTTCTTGATGAGTACATGCCTATTGTTAAGGGATCTGAGATAAATGACAGTCCTTATGAACCTATTTCAAAATACGCACGAGATTTAATTAATGAAATGGGTGACAAAACTCCTATATCATGGGTTCATAGATCACAGCGGTTCTTTGAAAAACTAGCTACACCAGATGTGAACGTTTCTGACTTAATTGGAGACATTGATCCTATTAAAGCAGCCACCTTAAAACTACCTTATTCCGATGAACGCGTATTACATTACGGTATGATTCCCAGAGCGAATCGATCGATATTTGTTTTAAATGAATTACCAGATTTACAATCTAGGATTCAAGTATCCCTGTTTAATATCCTACAAGAAGGAGATGTGCAAATTCGTGGATTTCAGCTAAGGATGCCCCTTGATATTCAATTTGTTTTTACTGCAAATCCGGAAGATTATACAAACAGAGGTAGTATCGTAACTCCTTTAAAGGACAGAATTGGATCCCAGATTTTTACTCACTACCCCAAATCAATAGCGCTTGCACGTGAAATTACAGAGCAGGAAGCAAAAATATCACCAAAAGATAAAGAAAACATCCTAATTCCAAACTTAGCAAAGGATCTCTTGGAGGAAGTAGCATTTACAGCACGAAAAAGTGAATATATAGACTCTAAAAGTGGGGTGAGTGCACGACTTACAATCAGTGCAATGGAAAATCTTATAGCAGCTGCAAAACTAAGGTTAATTGAAACTTCATCAGAAAAAACCACAATTCGTTTAGTTGACTTTATGTCAATAATTCCATCAATAACAGGAAAAGTTGAACTAGTATACGAAGGCGAACAAGAAGGAGCTGATCAGGTTGCTAAATTACTTATCGACAGCGCTGTAGAATCCCAGTTTGACAACCTATTCCCTCGTATTTCTAAACTTGAAAAAGAGGGAGAAAAAACAACTTATACAGACTTGATTCACTGGTTTGACAATAACTTTATTGAGCTAAACTACACCGATACAGATGATGAATTCTTTTCAACTCTCAAATCTATAAAACCTCTTACTAAACTAATTGAAGAAAATGTTGGTCATTTAGATAGTCAGGACAAAGCATTTTGTATGGAATTAGTACTTTGGGGTTTAACAATTAACAATAAACTGGACAGAACCGAAAATAGTACTGCTTATAAGTTTGACTCGTTAGGAATCAATCAGTATTTCAACAGAAAATAACTTTAAATTAAAAAATAATATTTAGCTCGTTTGTTTAAAATATTTATAAATTGCATAAAACAATTAAAATATAAAATATGGTTAATGAAAATTCAACGCTCAGGCAAATGGCTAGAGAG
>JAQWYU010000230.1 GCA_029253805.1 Flavobacteriaceae bacterium
GGCATTAAACGCATTTCTATAGCTCTTGCTGCTACCACATTATTATCTAAACCTAACTGAATCATCTCAGAAAACTCTTTTGGAAATGCTTGACCAATTACAGAAATCACTCCTGCCCCACCTGCTAAAGTAACTCCTAAAACTAAATCATCATCACCCGAAATAATCAGAAAATCGTTAGTCTTATTTTTAATTAGCTTTAGATATTGGCTCATATTATTCCCAGCTTCTTTAACCGCAATGATTGACTTAAAATCTGTAGCTAACCTAATAATAGTACTAGCTTCAATATTTTTAGCCGTTCGCCCCGGTACATTGTATAAAATTATAGGTGTGGTTGTTGATTTAGCTATTGCTTTAAAGTGTTGATAAAAACCTTCTTGAGTTGGCTTATTATAATAAGGAGCTACAGAAAGAATGGCTGTAAAATTAGAAAGGTCTGTGGATTTAATCTCATCAACAACAGCTGAAGTGTTGTTTCCTCCAATTCCAATCACCAAAGGTACACGACCCTTATTGGCAGCTACAACTGTTTTAGAAATATCAATCTTCTCTTCCAAAGTTATAGTAACACTTTCACCGGTTGTCCCACATATTACTAAATAGTCAACTCCATTAGTGATGTTAAATTCTACGATTTCTGCGAGTGCATGATGATCTACACTTAAATCTGACCTAAAAGGAGTAATCAAGGCAACTCCAGTTCCAATTAATTCTTTCATATCAAAGTCTGTTAAGTTGGGTTAAATATTTTATCAACTCGAATTTGAAAACTTCTGTCTTTGAAGGCTCAACATCTATAATTAAGTCATGCAACCTAGGGTCCTGATTGTTAATACCAATTTTAAAGTCAGCCTTTGAAAGTGCAGTAACAAAATTAAGCTGATCCTTATTTGTTTTATAGTAGCTGATTAGAAGATCAAACTTTTGTTCTGTGAACACATCAATTTCAACATTATTTGTTTTGCCTAACCAATCGAAATTCTCCAAACTAAAAAAAGAATCCCAACTGTTAGGTCTATTTTTTTCATTATTTAGCATTGCTATGAAACGAATCTTGTTGTCCTTAATTCCTAATCCGTTCATCAGATCTTTGAAAAAGGTATAATCATGATAAGAATCGTAATCAAAAATAATTCCAACAGAACTTACTTTAGCACTTTGATAATCTTTGGCCCTAGCCTCAAGAATCAATGTGATATTTTTTTGAAGTGAAAGCGTTTTTAATCGTTTGAAAAACATGTACCTTTATTGATATTACAAATGTAACATAAAGATGAAGAAACTAGTTAAAATAATTATGATTATTTCCTTGATTTTATCATGTAATAATTCAAGAATACTTGTAAATACTGATGGTGAAAACATATCAATAAACAGAGAAATTGAACCTGTAAAACAGGTTGAAGATATTGTTAACCCATACAAGTTAAACTTAGACAAAACAATGAATAAAGTCTTAAGTTTTTCTGTTAATAACTACTCCAAAAATGATGGAGATTATAATACAGCAATAGGAAACTTAATGGCAGATGCTGTTCTTGAACTTACAAATCCTGTATTTAAAGACAGAACAGAAAAAAATATTGATATGGTTTTACTAAATCATGGAGGTATTAGATCAATACTTCCAAAAGGGAAGGTCACAACAAAAACTGCATACAAACTTATGCCATTTGAAAACAGTGTAGTTGTGGCAGCTCTCAAGGGATCTGTTGTTTTTGAAATGATAAATTATTTAAAAATTTCTAATAAAGCTCATCCAACATCTGGTCTTGAGTTAGTTATTAATGCTGATGATAGTTATGAAAAAATTCAAATTGGCGGTAAAGCTGTCGACTCAGAAAAATTATATTACATAGCCACCAATGATTACCTGTACAAAGGAGGAGACCGAATGGAATTTTTTAAAAAAAGTGACACTCTATATAAATTGAATTATAAAATTCGAAATGTCTTATTAGATTACTTTTCTATACATGACACGCTAAATCCCAAAGCTGACCAACGCTTTATAAAACTTAAACATTAAATTATGAAACGTAGAGATTTTATACACCAAACGGCAGCTTCAACTGCCTTATTATCGATTGCGGGAATAGGGTGGTCATGCACAAAGTCAAAAGCTACAAAAATTACTATTCTGCACACCAACGACGTTCATAGTCATATAGATCCATTTGGTCAAAATGAAGGAGAAAACTCTAACAAAGGAGGTGTTGCTAGGCGAGCTGCACTAATCGAATCGATACGTAAGGAAAATCAACATACCTTACTTTTAGATGCTGGAGATATTTTTCAAGGTACACCCTATTTTAATTTTTATGGAGGTGAATTAGAATTTAGACTGATGAGTTTGTTAAAATATGACGTTGCTACCATAGGAAATCATGATTTTGACAATGGAATAACAGGGCTTTATTCTCAACTCCCACATGCAAAATTTGATTTTATTTCAGCTAATTATGATTTCTCCAATACTTTAATGGATACTCAAGTAAAACCTTATAAAACATTTATTAAAGGAGGAGTTAAAATTGGAGTTTTTGGCTTGGGGATCGAATTAAAAGGTTTGGTAAACAAAGAAGATTATAAAGAAACTAAATATCTAAATCCAATTGAAATAGCTCAGGATATGAGTCGTATTCTAAAAACTGAAGAAGAATGTGACTTAATTATATGTCTATCTCATTTGGGATATGATTATAAGACATCCCCCTCAAAAATATCAGATTTAAAACTTGCCAAATCTACCAAAGAAATCGATTTAATTATTGGAGGACACACTCATACATTTTTAGAAAAGCCAACCATAGTTAACAATTCCACAGGAAAAAAAGTGATAGTCAATCAAGTAGGATGTTTTGGATTGTATGTTGGAAAAATAGATTTCTATTTTGAAGATAAAAAACTAAAAGAAAGTGTTGGAAGTAAAATGGTAGTTTAAATCCAAGGTTGCCTAATTAAATATTTACCTAAACTTGAAAATAGGCTCCATCATTCTACATATATTAATGTTATATTTGCAAAAATTTATTTTTTATGTCATTTTTAAGCGAAATAGAACGCCGCAGGATTTTTGGTATAGTTTCACATCCTGACGCTGGAAAAACAACCTTAACGGAAAAATTACTACTATTTGGAGGCGCAATTCAAGAAGCGGGGGCAGTTAAAAGTAATAAGATAAAAAAAGGAGCTACAAGTGACTTTATGGAGATTGAACGCCAACGTGGTATTTCAGTAGCCACTTCAGTCCTAGCATTTGAATACAATGGTATTAAAATCAATATTCTAGATACGCCTGGACATAAAGATTTTGCAGAAGATACGTTTAGAACACTGACTGCTGTTGATAGCGTAATAGTTGTAATTGATGTAGCTAAAGGAGTTGAAGAGCAAACCGAAAAACTTGTAAAAGTATGTCGCATGCGAAATATTCCTATCATAGTGTTTATAAATAAAATGGATCGAGAAGGGAAAGATGCGTTTGACTTACTCGACGAAATTGAACAAAAGCTAAATCTTAAAGTTGTGCCATTAAGTTTTCCAATTGGAATGGGTTATGACTTTAAAGGTATTTACAATATTTGGGAAAAAAATATTAATCTTTTTACAGG